>QHZC01000688.1 GCA_003224515.1 Acidobacteriota bacterium | reverse complement strand
CATGGCGAACATCGGCGGATTTCTCTGCACCAACGACGACACGCTGGCGGAGCAGCAGAAAGATTTGCTGATTTTGACGGAAGGCTTTCCGACTTACGGCGGACTGGCGGGACGCGACCTGGAAGCGATCGCCGTAGGATTGAACGAGGCGCTGGAAGAGGAGTATCTGAAATACAGGATCGCTTCCACCGCATTTCTCGGTAATCATATCGCGAGCGAAGGCGTCCCCATCGTGCAGCCGCCGGGCGGACATGCAATCTATATAGATGCCCGTGCATTCCTGCCGCATGTTCCGCCGGCGCAATTTCCGGGCGTGGCACTTGCGAATGAGCTCTATCTGGAAGGCGGGATTCGTTCGGTGGAGATCGGAACGCTGATGTTTGGCGAGCACGCGAAAATGGATCTAGTGCGGCTGGCTATTCCGCGGCGCGCGTATACCCAGAGCCACATCGAGTACGTGGTCGAAGTGATTCTGGACGTTTGGCGCAAACGCGTACAGATTCGCGGCTACCAAATAACCCACCAGGCAAAATTTTTGAGACACTTCACGGCGCGGCTGAAACCCACTGGAAAGTGACGGCCTCGCGTTCATGCCTGAGACAAAACCCCGATGCAGATAAACATCGATACAGGCCTCAAAATGAAGTGCGCAAAGGCCGCGCTGGGCTGCGTGACGGCGCGCGTGGAAACCGGTGCATCACCTGCGGCGCTGCTCGAACAGATGAAGACGAGAGCGACGGAAATAGAGAGATTGCCTTTCCCGCGCGGGGTGCTGGAGTCGCCGCAAGTTGAAGCCACGCGCAAAGCGTACAAAGCGCTGGGGAAAGATCCGGCGCGCTACCGGGGATCGGCGGAAGCGCTCTTGCGGCGGGTGGTCGCGGGAAAAGGTTTACCGCAAATCAACGCCGTCGTGGACGTGATCAATCTGGTGTCGATGGAGAGCCGCCTGCCAATTGGCCTTTATGACCTGGCGCATGTGACCGGCGAAATTGTTTTTCGTGCGGGACGCGCTGGCGAAACCTACAAAGGCATCGGCAAGTACGATTTGAATCTGGAAGGATTGCCGATATTCTGCGACGCCGCCGGGCCGCACGGAAGTCCAACCAGTGATTCGGAACGAACGATGGTGACGGGCGCGACGAAGCAGGTGCTGGCGATCATCATTTCGTTTGGCGGCGCTCAAGGTCTCGATCGCTGGGCGCAGAGAATCTCCGCGCTGCTGACGCAGCATGCCGCGGGACAAGACCTGGAGATTCAAATCATGCCGTGACGCATCCGCCATAGTTTGCCGCGTTGCGACGCCCCGATCACCTCCCCACGCCTGCCGAATGCGGCTTGAAGCCATGCCATTCATCGGGTTTACTATGGGCGCTGTCGTTGTCTGTTGCGCTCGAATCAAACGATTGGAGGACTGAGGACCAATCCAGTTCTTGCAAAAGAGGTGGCCGATGGGCTGCAATCCCGAAGTGCTGAAACACGTCCCGCTGTTTGCTTTGCTGGACGAAGAAGAGACCGCGGTATTGGCGGCGCAAGTGGAGCTCAAGAATTTTGCCCCGCGGCAACGCATCTACAAGATGGGTGACCCGAGCGGACAGGCCTACGTGATGGTCTGCGGAAAAGTTCGTGTGACCACGGTGGACGAGGACCAGCAGGAAGTCGTGGTGGATGAGCCGGCGCACGGCGAGTTCTTTGGTTTCGCGTCCATGCTGGAGCAGACGCCTCATCAAACCAGCGCGACGGCTGTTGAAGATACGCAGTGCCTGGAAGTCAGCCGGGGAGACATCGCGACGCTGTTGCAGCGCAAGCCGCATGCGGGAATGGATATGTTGACCGTGCTGGGGCGGCAGTTCCACGCCTCGCAGCAACTCGTGCGCCTCCGCGCGATGCGCAATGCCAACGAAGTGATCGAGAAGAAATCGACGCTTCCCGAGCGCATCGCGGACTCCATGGTCCAGTTCGGTGGATCCTGGACCTTCATCATTGGTTTTATCGTGATCAGCAGCATCTACACCGTCATCAATATAGGCTTGCATAAGGCAGCCTGGGATCCCTATCCGTTTATTCTGCTGAATCTCATCCTGTCCTTGCTGGCAGCCATCCAGGCGCCGGTCATCATGATGAGCCAGAACCGCCAAGACAGGAAGGATCGCGTGCGCAACGAACTGGATTACGCCGTCAATCGCCGGGCGGAGGTTGAAATTCAAGGCTTGGCGCGCAAACTGAATCTGCTCGGGGACCAGTTGGGCGACCTCGAGGATCTGCTCCGGGGGAAACCGGCGGGAGGAGCGGGGGGCGGGCAGACCAAGGCATAGGGTAGAAGAGCGGCGGATGACGAGTCGCGAGGAGGACCGCAATGGACGCCTCCCCGGCTGTTTTTTGTAAGTTCATTCTAAGCGTCGTGGAAAGGCGGTGGTCCAGGTAGAAGCCCGGCCCGGGAACTGGTTCGCTCCACCCGGCTACTCGGTCAACCCAGACACCCTCGGAGAGCAAACCCACGATCCTGCCCAACGGCTCGGTCAATTGCAGGGGCTCGGGGACATAGCCCGGTCTATTCATCGCGGCAGCGCCACCAGCTATGGACGCGGAGGTGACTGTTTTCCAGTTCCGTGAAACTCCCGCTGAAATAGCTGC
>QHZC01000687.1 GCA_003224515.1 Acidobacteriota bacterium | reverse complement strand
CCACCACAAGTCTGCGCTCATGGGACGGGGACCGATTGTACGGGGCTTGGAGGGACCTACACCGGACCGGTGCCAGTGATTGTGCACCTGCATGGGATCAGCGCGGGATCAGAGAGTGACGGCATACCCGAGGCCTGGAACCTGCCTTCCTCCTCAAACAGATCGATTGCTTCACTGCTCGCAACGGGCTACAAAGCGCATGGGTCAGATTATTGCCAGATTGATGCCAACACAGGCCTGCGGGCTGCGAATTGCCCGAACGCTTACAAAAACGACGGAGCGGCGTTGTTCTCCTATCCGAACACCCAGTTTGCATCGACACTCTTCTTCCATGACCACACCCTTGGAGTTACCCTCCAGAACGTCTATATGGGGCTGGTCGGGTTCTACGTATTGGGTGGCGACGGCCCCAATGACACCACGCATGACTGGCCTTCCGATTGCGGCACTTGCGGATCAAGTTCCTCGGTGCCGGGCGGGCTTCCCGGAGGCGACTATGAGATCCCGCTCGCCATCCAAGACAAATTGTTCAACGCTGACGGTTCCTTGTTGGTGGGTCCCGAGGGGATCGGGAACGTGAAGGTCGTGAACGGGAAGAGCTGGCCCTATCTCAATGTTGAGCCACGGAAATACCGCTTCCGCGTTGTGGATGCCAATGCCACCAGCTATATTAAGCTTATCCTGCCGGGGACCCTCAAGTTCACGCAAATCGGTGCCGATGGCGGCTTCCTGCCAAAGCCCGTGACAGTCAGCAAGCTGGTCGTTGCTCCGGGTGAGCGAGCTGACCTAATCGTGGACTTCTCTGGATACAAATCCTGCTCCGGAACCGGGTGCAACATTACTCTCGTCGACGACGGCGCAGATGATACCAATGCGCGGCAAGTCATGCAATTCCGAGTCAAGCTGCCACTCCAGGCGGCAGATACGAGCGTTGTTCCCACTTCTCTTCCACACCGCGCCGATCTTCCTACGGAAAACCGCACGCGCCAGGTTAGCCTTTTTGACGATAAACTGGGCACTTGTGATACCGGATGCGTCACCGCCTCCCCTCACAATTGGGCCTTCCCCGTTACCGAAATCGTGAATGCAGGGGACACTGAGATCTGGGAAATCTACGATTTCGTAGATTCTCACCCGATTCACCTTCACGAGGTGGACTTCCAGGTTCTCGGACGTTCGAAATTCGCGACCCCCAACGTGGTGATACCGCCTTCGCCCGGGGAGACCGGGTTTAAGGACACCGTGATGGCCACTGGCGGCCAGATCACAAGGATCAAGGTGCGGTTCCAGGACTCTGACGGCAATCAAAGACAAGGCCTTTTCGCCTGGCACTGCCACATCATTCCGCACGAGGACGACGAGATGATGAGACCGATGTGTGTCGTGACTTCAGGCCAGGCCACGGCTAACGCTGAGAATTTTTGCACTCCGCAGTAGCAGAGGCGTTAACAAAAGTTGGCCGTTTCGCCTGCGTCTGCAAACGAGATATATGTGAAACATATACTTCTGGTCCGTTCCTGGTTCGGCAGGCACACCACGAACGGACTTGAAGGAGCTTTACCAGCCTGGATTTCCACGAGAAAATACCGTGAAATCCAGGCTATTTGGTCATTCTTCGCAGTATAGTCCCCGGCGATTTCTACCAGACCTTGCTGATGAGCAATGGCCGAAATCGGATATATGCTAATTTGTGGTGCTGAAGTTCATGGTGCGGCACTGCGCACCTGGTTCGGTTTCGATGTTGAGTTCAGATTAGCATCGGCGGGCTTTGCTTCGTGTTTTAACCGCCCCAGTCTAGGCTGAGAAGTAATAAGCCTCGAGGCCCCCCATATGAGGAATGCGCTCTACGGAATTCTAGTATTGTCCGCGATTGTGGTGGGCTTCGTCCTCGGCCACCGTCACACCGGGGTTCAGGCCTCCAACACTGGGCATCGCGTGCTCTACTACGTTGACCCGATGCATCCGTCGTACAAATCCGACAAACCGGGCATCGCTCCGGATTGTGGCATGCAACTCGAACCCGTTTATGCAGACGACGGCGCGCAGGTCCCTGCTTCAAATGCGCCCGCGCAATCGACTCCCGGCGCTGTCAACATCGACCCCGGACGGCAGCAGTTGGCCGGAATTCGTGTTGCCACAGTGGAGAAAACACCTGGAACTCGCACACTGCGGATTCCGGGCAGAGTTACTGCGGATGAAAGTCGCGTCTACCGCGTGAACGCAGGCGTCGATGGATTCGTTAGAGAAACTCACGAAGATACAGTAGGCAGTCACGTCAAGAAAGACCAGCAGCTGGCCATCGTCTATTCACCCGAGTTCGTTTCCGCCATAGGAGGTTATTTTTCGGCAAGTACACAAACGCAGGGCGGCACCGTAAAGGAAGGTACGGCGGGAACGCAAGGCCAAGTGGGAATTCAAAATTGGGCCAACCGTTTGCGCAATCTTGGGATGAGCGACGCGCAGATTGGCGAGCTCAATCTAACCCGCAAGACTCCCGAAGGCGTCTATATCGTCTCGCCCGCGGACGGCTTCATCGTTGCGCGAAATATTTCTCGTGGCCTGAGATTCGATAGGAACATGGAGTTCTATCGTATCGCGGATCTGAGTCACGTGTGGATCGTCGCCGATCTTTTCGAGAGCGAAGCTCAGTACTTTCATCCCGGGGCGGTTGCACTCATCACGCTTCCGAATCAGAAGAAGAATTTCTCTGCTCGTGTCTCCGACATCCTGCCGCAGGTCGATCCTGTTACGCGCGCAGTCAAGCTTCGCCTGGAAGTCGACAATAAAAATCTTACGCTTCGTCCGGACACGTTCGTCGACGTCGATCTGACGGTCGCAACTCCTTCAGGATTGAGCGTGCCGGCGGATGCCGTGCTCGATTCGGGCCTCTCCAAGCAGGTGTTTGTGGACCGAGGCAACGGAATCTTTGAGCCTCGCCAAGTGGACACAGGAGAGCCATTCGGCGATCGGGTGCAGATCCTGAGGGGTTTGGCAGAAGGCGAGAAGGTGGTAGCCTCTGGTACTTTTCTTGTGGATTCGGAGAGCCGTCTGAAATCAGTCCCCCAAAACGCGCCTCGAACCGGGACCATGCACACCGGCAAACGTGGCTCCGAAATGGTGGAGGCGGCTGGGACAGGTTTTTGAATTGGTTGCATCCTTTGGAGATCGCTTTTTCGAAGAGTGAGGCTTTTTGACCTTGCTTTCCTCGCGTTCGTCCTGCGTCCTGAGGAACCGTTCATGCCTTCCTCGTCTCTTCGGTGGTGAATGCGCGGCCCGACACAACTGACTTCCTCTCTACTCCGATGAACTCGCCTGTGCCGATGCGCTCTCTGGTGTGCCGATTGAGCGGGTTCGATCCTACTCGGGCATCAAAGCGTCCGCAATGCGGAGAAGCATTACGCCCCTTGGGTACGCTCACGACAGGAGCAACTCGAAGCGGATTTGACCAACGCATGGAGCCGAGACCCACTAATCGCTCTTGAAACACGGGGTACCCGCGGGGTACACGGGAAAAACCATCGCCCTAACTGATTCATCCCAAAGCTAGAAATCTGGAGGCGCGGGTGGGAGTCGAACTCAAGAATGGAGGTTTTGCAGTTCTGCGGTCGAGAGCTAAATAGTTCATTTACCTTGGCGATTCTGTCGGTCTTAAACGCCTAAGGGCACCCCTTTTGCCGGATTCCGTTAGCACCCTCGTTAGCAGGATTGGGGCATATAGACATCTTGTAGCTTGGCATTGGAACTCCTGCGTTGGTTTTGCAGGTAGGGAGAAGCGGGAGGACAGTCACCGAATTCGGCGCCAAACCGAAGCGGGAACAGAACCGAGACGTGACTCTCCAACGAATACTTCAAAAGAAGTAGATTGGCGACGAAGTACGTCAGGCAAAGTGGCCCGAGACTGAAGAACCCGGCGGCGAGATATTGAACCCGGCAACAATCTAGGAGTGTATGTCGAACCCAGCCAAATAAAAGGGAGACAACAAAAAATCAGAAAACATAGAAAACATAAAGAATGCTGAGATTGTCGGCAGCTGCATTCGCAAAAAGGTCCACTTTGCCACCAATATCGCGCCAGCCTGCTCGGTCATAATGTATTCGGCACATGGTAACTCGAATTTAGTTCCGGAGAAAAGAGTTGAAGCCGAACCTTCACGACCTTGCGGTCACTGGATTTTGAGTCCAGCGCCTCTGCCAGTTCCGCCACCCCGGCGAGGAAACTTCGAAGCTAGCCAGAGGCCAAATCGGAAATTCCGGTCCAAAGCCGCAGGCAGCTTACGCAAATTACCTGCAGGAAATTGCAGTTTATCCCCTATTGCCAGGCCAGGTAGGCCGGTGGTAGAAAAATTTTGAGAGGTGCCGCGTAAGGAGTGCTTCGGCGGCCTAGACTGTTCCCGGCACGGAGTTCCTCAATCCCCACCCGCGAGGGACCGCTTTCACTTGTAGTGTTGCTGGTGCCAGCACATCAAGCCAGGAGGTTTGCCCTTCCAAGACTGAGACGAACTAGCATTGAACACGCCGGCCAGCGGGGTGCGAGGGAAAAAACGTTGCCCTGGCAAGTGGATGTGACAATGCAAATGCCGACCGGCCGAATGGAAAAACGAATCGCGAAAATGGTGACCCTGGAGATTTGTCTATACGATGAACCAGGGCTCAAAGAAAGGACGATCACAGAAAACGTGAGCCCCCGCGGCGCACGCGTTCTTGTTCAGCGGGAATGGCGGCCGAGGCAGCAAGTGCTGGTTATCTCTCCAAGCGAGGGTGTGCAGTCGCGAGGACAGATCGTTTACTGCGAACGCCTGCCTGAGGGTAAGTTTGCTATCGGGCTGGAACTGTCCGTCGGGGCGGAACGATGAGAGAGGCTCGCTTGGTGTAAAGGGCCACGTTTTTTAAACAATCTACAGGTAAGAATCATGGACAGAGTTTATTCCCAACCACCCGCGGGGGCGGTCCCGCTGCTTTCGCTATCCTCCCGAAATCTCTTGATTAGTATGGCTCCCGGCGCATTCCGGACATTTCCAGAAGCGGAAACTTCTTTTCGTGGGCTCAACCTTGCTAAGGTACATGAGCTGCCCATCCTTGGGGCAATGGACACGTGGCTCCATCTCTCGCTCGGTCGCATTTGCGCCCTGTGCAACGATGAAGTACCCGCGCGAACTAGCGTAGTGGACTAGACAGCCGCGCTCCTGGCATGCATACAGGGGCGTCTGTGCCGGCTCCTCATGGAGTTCCAGCTGAGCTCGGCCAATCTTCATCTCGACGTGATGTTCGTAACATAACACGTGAAGCTCCTTCTCGTACTCTTCTTTTCGCTTGCCAAGTCTAGGTGGAAGCAGGCTTGAGCCCCAGTGCAGGGCAAACCAAACTCTGATCCACTCCCAGATAGGCATTCGTGAGTACCCTTATCTTACAGATAGTAATACACATATAGGCGCAAGCCGGAGGTAGCAGGTATTTCCTGCTATCCTGGACATGAGAAAAGTCTTGCACATAATGATCAATTTTCAACAAGCCCCTCCCGGCGCCTACTGGAGAAGGGTGAAGAAATAGCCAAAAAAATATACCTGCTGGGACGCCCTCAAGAGGCAGCCTCGCCGTCTGGAAGAAGACCGGGCGCGGATAGCACACCAGCCTGATGAGTTGAACTTCGAGATCAGCAGGGCGGGGTTTGGAGAGATTTGATTACCCTGATCTTGCCAAGTCGGGACATCCGTGGACCGGGGGGACCCGCCAAGGCTTGTACGTGCATCGGCGGTGATCTACAAAATGGTCGCGCTGCGCATGGCTGTGAGAGCCGTACCCACACAACTGAGGTGTTCAACCCCTCTATTATAAGATAGACACCCGATTGATTTTAAGTGTCGCGAAGCCTATACATACAATCCGATGGCACGTGGGGCATCCTGCCCCTCTCGGAGGTCCCCCGGGGCTCATGGCTGCACCGATTTCAACCAGTCGATCCGACGGTCGATCCGCAAGGCGTATCCCTCAGATATTGCCCGCAGAACTATCGCTCGCAGACGAATCTGGGCCTAAGGAAAGGACGTTCACTGAGAACGTGAGTCTTCACGGTGCACGCGTTGTCACGGTGCGGCGCTGGCTGCCTGAGACTCGCGTGCTGGTTACTTTTCTCCGGAATGGCGTTCGGTCTGAAGGAAGCGTTGCTTACTGCCAGCGCAAGGAGACTGGCGGCTTCGCCATTGGGGTAGAGCTATCCGGACAGGTGCAAGCCGCGTAGGGAACCTAACCTGATCTTGAAAGGACGGACAGGCCGAAGCTGCGGTCTGGCCAGAGCCGAAGTCCTGCCACAAATTCAGATCAGAAGCCGGATGCCTTTCAGCGACGCCTTTCTGAAGCATCTTCCGACCTTTTCTGAATGCAGGTCATGGTTGCGCAGCGACTCAGTGAATCGTTCGCTGGGTCAGTGCCGCTCCTTGAGGACTTTCAAAGATTTCAGCGCGGCTGCCAGTGCTATCTGTTCCTCATAGTCGTCTGTGGTGCTTACCAGTTCTCTGAGTCGCAGGCTGAGGACCTGCTCTGCGGCGCTAATTTTACTTTGCAGCAGTTCAGGACGAGTTTCAGCCATTGCCTGTAGGTAGTGGTTCTGCCACAGCGGATATTTCAGAGTTGTATCGCTCACGGGTGTTTCCTTCCCTGACCAAGCAACCTGGTCAGTGCGCAAACACACTCTGAGAGACAAACTTCCTGTCCGCGCTGCGGGTGAAGAATTTAGATGTTTTCGGCCCTTGGCGCGGCGTTTCGTCTTGTGCACAAGGTGCCGTGGCCGAGTAAGGGCTTGGCGGAAGATTGTGTATTGACCCTTTCAGCCTACGCTCAGTAGACGCGAATGCAACGTTAATTCTCAAGGGTGTCAGTAGCAGGACTCAAGGATGCGCGTGTGCAATACGTGGCGCGGCGCCCGCAGCTGGAGAAGTGACAGAAAGACCTCG
>QHZC01000686.1 GCA_003224515.1 Acidobacteriota bacterium | reverse complement strand
CCGTGGCGGCGACGACACTGCAGAGATACTCCGTACAAAGCGTGCCAACGATAGTGAATCGTTACAGGCTCGGATACATAGGCATCATGTGACTGGCGCCCCGGCTTGGCGCAGGAAAAGCGTCAGCCGCTCCCAATGTTTCAAGCAGTAAGTGATTGCGGATCCCAGTCCGGAGTTCGGTTCGACTTTCTTCTCCGCAAACTGAGCGCGCAGCCAGGCGTGTAGCCTTTCCAGCACCGGTCCGCTGTGCTCCTGATGAAAGTGCAGCCGCTCCTCCGCGGACAAACCTCGCTCTTCGGCCTGGGCATCATACCCGTACACCTCGGCCAGGCTTTCCAGCACGTAACGGCACTCCTCCGGAAAGTTGGACGCCACCTCCACAAAGCGCCGCCTCGAATGCGCATTACAGTTTCCGACTATGACCTTCAGCTTGTCCGGCAGCTTCGGAAAGTTGCGCGACAGGCCATCGGCCATCTGAATCGGCGGAGGCCCGGCGGCACGCTGCGCCAACACCTGGGCGAAGTTCTCCCCCGCGTGCCGCCGCCCGGTGAAAAACAGCGCGATCCGCTGCCCCTGCCGCGTAGACACAATGCCAGAGGTGAACATTCCCGTGCGCTCGCACGAGCTCGACCTCTCTTCCAGGCTTCCCTTAGCGGGAGCACTCTCCCTGGCGAGCGATAGGATCTTCATGCTCGTGTCATCGTTGTGAAAGACTTCTCCTTGCGCCGCCTGGCGGATCAGTTCTTCGAAAACGGGCCGGATTCCTTCCGCCACCTCCTCGACGATCTCCCACTGCGTGGAGGCCGGCAGCGGAATACCCAGATTCTTCTCCAACCCGGCCAGTCGGTAGAAGGGAACCCCGCTGCCGTATTTCAGCAAGGCGATCATCGCTCCGGCACTCTCGTCGTATTTCTCCTCACCCACGCCCTCCGGCGCTTCCGCCTCAAAAACCTCTCCGCACAAGTTACAGCGCAGACTCTCCAGTTCGTAAACCGTGGCTCGAAGCGGCGCTTGACCCACCACCCGGACGCGCAAAGCTGGTTCTTTCCTCGCATAGACCTTCCCCTTGAGACATCCCGGGCAATGGTCTCCCGGCCTCAGCGAGGCGTGCGGGATGGGAATCCGCTCGGCGCCTCGGTAGGCTTCCGCTCCGTTCCGTCCATGCCCGGGCTTCGTAAATGAATTTTTGAACTGGGCTGCAGTCCAGCCCGCTCGAGAACTTTTTCCGTCTTCTCCGTGCTCGGTTTCATCAGCAACGCGCGCAGCTGGTTGATCGTCGTGTCTTTTTCACCAATCAAATCGGCCAGATAACTGAAGGCCCGCAGAAGGGCCTGGAGCTTCTGATAGCCCGCCTCGTCCAGGGGTCCCTGGCGCGCCCGCTCCAGCACCGCTTGCAGTTCTTCCCGGTTCACTTCGATCACCTCGCCGAAGGTCTTCATCTTAAACCTCGGCCAGCAACTGGCGAAAGTGCGGTGTGAGCGGATAGCTCAGCACTTCCTTGATCGGGCGGTTGGGCCGCTTGCTCCAGGCGTTCTTGCCGCGACCGGTCGTGCGGCCCAACACCATCCAGTTCGCCGCCCGGTAGCAGGTACCCCGGTAGCGTTCCGGATCGATGAAGGTTTCCACAAAATAGATCGGATGACCGTACACGCGCTCCCATTCCCCCGACAGCAGGCGCGTCATGCGCGCCAAAAGGTGCGAGGCCAAGTACGGAATGCGCACCCAAGGCAGCAGCAAAAATCTGGGATTATAGGCCAGCAGGTGGATGTTCTGGCGCCGCGCCTCCTCCGACCAGCCTAGAAAACGGTCCCGACAGCCCAAGTAATGCGCCGACGAAGACCACGCAAAACAGGCTACCGGCCGCGCTCCCGCGTACACCAAAAATTTGACGTGCTCTCCAACCGGCTGGGTGTAACGAAGGTAATGGAATTGCTCCACCAGGCTGTTGAACAGCGGCTCTTCCCTCGTGCGCCGCACCGAGCGGAACTCGAGCGGCCGGATCTCCGCGAGTCGACCCTGCAGTGGCCAGGTGTCCACCTCCACCGCAGCCGGCTTTTTGCGCTCGGCCAGTGGGTTGGCCGGTTGCAGCCGAACCGGCGGCAGCGCGATCCGGCCCGCGCGGTGCAACTGCAACATCAGCCCGCGGCACACCATGTCCCGCAGGGCTCCATTCGCCTGCCTCCAGTTCCAAGCCTCACATAGACGGAAAGAAAGTTCTCGCCGACTGGCCTGCGGATGTTCGGCAATGAGCTGGCGAATGAAAACCACATCGGCGTCGGTGATCACGCGCTGCCGGTAGTGCCACTCTGCTTGCACGTCTCGCAGCCTAGCAGGTCCCTCTGCGGAACGCAAGTCCTGCGCGCCGATTTTTTATTTTTGCTTTTCTTGCTTCAGGCGATGCGCCGCCAGGCCGGTACTGCCTGGACCGATCCCGGGTCTCCGCCGGCGAGCAGCACTTGGAGTTCGTGGGCCTCCAAAGCTTTCGCTGCCTGGCTCGCACTCTCTGGCCAGAAACGAAACCGGCCCGCCGACAGGCGCTTCTGGCAAAGCCAAAATCCACGGGAATCATAGGTGAGAATTTTGATGGCGGTCCTCCGGCGATTGCGAAAAACGAACAAACAGCCGGAAAAAGCATCTGCCTCCAGGGCTTCTTTGCAAACCCGGGCCAAGCCGTCGATGCCTTTGCGATTTTGCGGTGCACCACAAAACCGCAAATATGCGCCGTCCATAGATATGCGGAGTTGTGCGGTGCCGACCCACAAAACTGGCCATTCGCGAGGCCTCGGACGGCGCATAACGGGCGCTACGGTTTGGGCCGAAGCATG
>QHZC01000156.1:19390-19802 GCA_003224515.1 Acidobacteriota bacterium | reverse complement strand
GCCGCCCGCGCGGATTCGGGGGCGCTGCAAAAGTTTTTGCTGCGGGCTTCACGCCTTTCCACCCGCCGAAAACTTTTTCAGCGGTCTTCAACATCTCTTGGGAGTCAAAATCTCCGACGAGCAGGAGAAGAGCATTTTCGGGCGTATACGATTCGCGGTACACAGCTTGCAAATCTTCGCGCTTGTAAGCGGCCACCTGCGCTTCGCTTGGCGAGACTTGCCCATAGGGGTGCACGCCAAACAAAACTTTTCGGAGCCGCTCACTCGCCAGGAATCCCGGCTGGGTGCGCTCGAGTTTCACTTCTTCCAGTTTCTGCCGCCGCTCGCGTTCGAATTCGGCATCCGGAAATGCCGCTTCCCGCACCAGTTCATTCACCAGTCCCAGCAGCGGCTCCGCAAATTCCGAAAGACC
>QHZC01000156.1:8394-19373 GCA_003224515.1 Acidobacteriota bacterium | reverse complement strand
GTTCCGGTGCGGACTACGGTTGCGGTCATTTCTGCCAATCCAGGAGTGCGATCTGCAAATGCCGCGTTTCCAGAGCGGAAAAACAATTCCCCATGAAACTTGGGAATGGAATGCGATTCCGCGAGTATCGCCTCAAGCCCGTTCGAAAGCCGCGCCTTTGTGCGCTTCGGCCAGGTCACCGCGCGCTCGGCCGCCAGCTCCGGCACGCCCGCCGCCACTTCCACTGTGCGAGTGGCCATTATGCCGCCTCCTCCGCGTCCGCATCTGCGGGTGAACCAGCTTTCACCGGCTTGCGAAAAACAATGGCGCGCTTTTCTTTTCTCAAATATTTTTTCCCTGCGACCTGAATTTCCTCGCGTGTCACGTTGAGAAAGCCTTCCAGAATAGTGTTCACGAGTTGCGGTTCATCGTCGAAAAGCGTGAAGCATGCCAACAAGTGCATCAGCCCGTACTTCGGCATGTAACCACCTCGGCCACCTTCCAGCGTGGCGTAATAGTCCGAGCGCCATTTCACTTTCAGCTGCTCCAGTTCGTCGGCACTGATGCCGTTTTCCAGCACTTCGCGGATCACGAGATCAAAGGCCGCAAGCGCCGTTTCGTTAGTGAACTCCGGCTTGTGCAGGATGCGGGTAGTCATTTGCGTCGGCCCGTTGTATCCAAAAATGTCATCGATGCCGCCGTCGGCCTCCACGGCGATTTGCTTCTCCAAGACCAGGTCGCGGTACAGGCGCCCAGCACGCCCGCCGTGCAGAGCCTGATCCAGTAGCGCCATCGCGCACCAGTCGGGTGTCCGTCGCTTGGGCATTAGGTATCCGATGGCCATGGCGGGCAGCGTGCCGAATTTTTCCGCCACGAATCCATGCCGCTCTTCGGTCTGCTCCGGTTCCGTGGGATCGGCAAAGTGCGGCGCCGCCCCGGCTGGTATGGTCGCAAAATATTTTTTCGCCAGCGCGATGCCTTCCGCCGCTTTCACGTCGCCGAGCACCAGTAGCGCGGCATTATTGGGGACGTAGTAAGTGTTGAAGAAAGCCTGCACATCGGCTAAATCGGCTGCATCCAAATCAGCAAAATCACCGTAGAAATTGTGTGCGTTCGCCCAATTGCGAAACGCCACCGGCGGCATATCCAGCCAGGGAAATCCACCGTAGGGTTGATTCATTACGTTGACGCGGACTTCTTCCTTCACAACGTCGCGCTGGTTTTTGAGATTTTCGTCATCGACTTTCAACGCGCGCATGCGGTCGGCTTCGAGCCACAAGATGCGCTCCAGGGCATTCGAAGGGACAGCCTGGTAATAATTTGTTACGTCATAGCTCGTCGACCCGTTGAGCACGCCGCCGCTTGAATTGATCAGCTTGATGTGCTGCATCTTTGGAGCATTCGCGGAACCCTGGAACATCATGTGTTCGAACAGGTGCGCGAACCCGCTGCGCCCCCGCGGCTCGAGGCGAAACCCAATTTTGTAGTACACCCCGACGGTCACGACAGGTGCGGTCGAATCCGGGGCAATTACGACTTTCAATCCGTTCGCCAGCGTGGTGCTTTCCATCGCAATCTGCAGTTGTTTCACGCGTTGCCCCCTATCACCTTTGTTTTTAGTTTCTCTTCCACAGAATTCTTTTCCAATTCGGCCAGCAAGCCGGCTCTATCTTGTGCGAGCACCCGCGCTGCCAGGAGGCTCAGCGCTTCATACGCATGCGCAAATTCTTTCGGCGATCCTAGAAGTGCGTCCAGATCGGCCTTCCCTGCCCCAATAAACCGGACAGCACGTCGCGCGCTCGCCTCGCCGCGCGTAACGACCGCGCCAATCTTCCACCCCAGTTCGCGCAACCCGCGTCCCAGCATGCGCCCCACGCGTCCTGCACCGATGATGGCAAGGGTCTTTTCCATCTCGTGTTAGCATAACCTGGGGACAACGCTGGCACCAATTTCCATGCACCTTTTCGGACTCGTTCTTTTTGGTTTCGTCGCGTTTTTCTGGCTCACCCGCGGTCTCCGCGTTGCCTATGGCGCCATTCGCCTCCCCTGGATCAGGGATTTCGCGCCGGCCTCCGACGCCGATTGCCCGCGCATCTCAATTCTCTTCGCCGCGCGTGACGAAGAAGAAAAACTGCCAGCCGCACTCGTCACGCTGATGGATATCGATTATCCAGGTCTGGAAGTCATCGCCGTTGATGACCGCTCGCACGATGCTACCGGCCGCATCCTCGACGAATTCGCCGCCGCGCATACGCGGCTTCGTGTTGTGCATATCACGCAACTACCTGCCGGCTGGCTTGGTAAACCTCACGCGCTCCAGAAAGCGTACGAAGCCTCAACTGGCGATTGGTTGCTGTTCACTGACGCCGATGTGCGTTTCAAGCGCGATGTCCTGCGCCGCGCCATAGCCCTCTCGAAAGCGCGAAACCTGGAGCACCTCACGCTCATGGGCGATGTCGAAATGGTCGGCTTCTGGGAGACTGTGCTTATTACCTTTTTTGGTATGGCATTTCATATAGTCACGGATCCTTATCGCGTGACCCATCCGAATTCGCGCGCCTATATCGGTGTTGGCGCGTTCCAACTCCTCAAGCGCACCGCCTATGAAGCCAGTGGCACGCATTGCCGCCTGGCCATGGAAGTGGTGGATGACATGAAATTGGGAAAAATCGTCAAGCAATCGGGCTTTCGTTCCGAGGCGGGAATTGCGCAGGATTTCGTCGTTGTCCGGTGGCACGTCGGTCTTAGCAATATCATTCGCGGCGTCACTAAAAATTTTTTCGCCGGCGCAGGGTACAGCGTGCCGCTCGTGGCGATCGCCGTCTCCGGTGTTCTGCTCATGAACGTAGCACCAGTCTTCGGGATTCTCTTCGGCCACGGGTGGAGTCGCATTTTCGCCGTAATCGCGTTGGTCATCGCGCTCTGCTTCCACACGGGCGTGGACATCGGCATGCGGGTTTCGCCGTTGTACGCGTTCACGCATCCTCTCGGAGCGATTCTCTTCAGCTACATGCTGCTCCGCTCGACCATTGTTACGCTCAGGCAGGGCGGCATCGTTTGGCGTGACACGTTTTATCCGCTGGAGGAGCTGAAGCGCGGCGTTGTTTAGTCTGCCCGCTCCGCCGGCGCAGGGGTGGCTTCCACTGAAAACAGGCCTGCTACATCTTTTTGTTTTAGGGAACGGATGCGGTCGCGGAGCTGAGCCGCCTTTTCGAATTCAAACTTTTTGGCGGCCTCGCGCATTTGCGTTTCCAGCTGCTGCAGCATCTCCGCGAGTTGCTGTTCGCTTTTGATGTTCGCCGCAGCTGCGTCGAGGGTGGCGTCGTCCACCGGAACGGTCACGTAATCCGCCTCCACGATTCGGGCCAGTTCCATATCCACAGACTTGATGATCGACATCGGGGTGATGTTGTTCTCTTTGTTGTAGACCGTGATTTTGTCCGCATAGAAAATAACTCGCCCGTTGATATTACGCGCAGCGCGCCCTGCCGTTTGTGTCAACGAACGGTTGCTGCGAAGAAAGCCTTCTTTATCGGCATCGAGAATAGCAACGAGCGATACTTCCGGTAAATCCAATCCCTCGCGCAACAAGTTGATGCCGATGAGCACATCAAATTCTCCGCGCCGCAAGTCGCGCAAGATCTTGATGCGATCCAGCGTTTCCACTTCCGAGTGCAGATAGCGGCACCTGACGCCGATCTCGGTAAAATACTCGGACAAATCCTCTGCCATGCGCTTCGTCAGCGTGGTAACCAGCACACGCTCGTTCTTCTCCGCGCGCACGCGAATCTCTTCCAGAAGGTCATCCACCTGGCCCTTCACCGGACGAATTTCCACCTGCGGGTCCACTAGCCCTGTCGGACGAATGACCTGCTCCACGACTACGCCGCCTGCTTTTGTCAGCTCATACGGCCCGGGCGTTGCGGACACGTACACGACCTGATTGATGCGGTGCTCGAATTCCTCAAACGTCAGCGGCCGGTTATCCAGCGCCGAAGGCATGCGAAAGCCGTAATCCACTAGCGTCTGTTTGCGCGCGCGGTCACCGTTAAACATTCCGCGCACCTGCCCGACCGTCATGAACATCAGGTAGTCCTGCGGCACGTAATCCAGCAGCGTCGGCGGCGCTTCCCCCGGCAAACGACCACTCAAATGACGCGAATAATTCTCGATGCCGTGACAGTAGCCTATGGTGCGCATCATTTCGATGTCAAACATGGTTCGCTGCGCGACGCGCTGCGCCTCGACAAATTTTCCCTGCTTCTCCATCTCCTTCTTCCACCACCAAAGCTCTTCCTGAATGCTCACAATGGCGCGGTCCCGCTGCTCCTGCGGCATCACGTAGTGGGTCTTCGGATAGATCGGCACGCGCGACAAATCCTCCTGCCCCGCGCGCACCTCCCCGGTCAGCGGATCAATCTGCCGCAGCGCATCGATCTGGTCGCCCCACATCTCGATGCGATAACCCTGGTCTTCGTAGGTGGGATAAATCTCGATCATGTCTCCGCGCACGCGAAACGTGCCGCGCCGCAAGTCCTCGCTGCGGTCGTACTGAATATCGACCAACTTTCGCAACAGCGCTTCGCGCGACGTCTGCTGCCCTTTTTCAAGCATGACGAGCATGCCGTAATACGCTTCTGGCGAGCCCAGGCCATAAATGCACGACACCGATGCCACGATCACAACATCGCGGCGCTCGAAAAGGGAACGCGTCGCGCTCATGCGCAGCTTGTCCAGCTCATCGTTGATGGTGGCTTCCTTGTCGATGTAGATATCCGCGGAGGGAACATACGCTTCGGGCTGGTAAAAATCGTAATAGCTGACGAAATATTCGACGGCGTTCTCCGGAAAGAAACCCTTGAACTCGTGATAGAGCTGCGCAGCCAGAGTCTTGTTGTGCGCCAGCACCAGCGCCGGACGATCGGCTTGTTCAATCAACTTTGCCATGGTGAAGGTCTTGCCCGACCCGGTCACGCCGAGAAGCACCTGGTGCTTCTCGCCGGCTTCCACCCCGCCATAGAGCTGGTCAATCGCCGCGGGTTGGTCGCCGCGCGGCTGATAATTGCTGTGCAGTTTGAATTTCATGGAAAGGGTCTCCGGTAAGGCTACAGGCCTCTGGCGAAACCTCCATTATACTCCGGCAAGCAAATTCTGCTTTCGATAAGGAAACGTGCCGGCAGTTTCGAATCAGGGACGATTTAGCGACGTTTCCGTAACTAGTAATACTTCCGAGTGGCTCTTCGCGTCCACGTTGTAGTGCACGCGGTTCGAGCCATCGGCTTTCGCCACCACAACATCCATGAATTGCCTAGTCTCTTCCGTTGCGCGCACGACCAGGCCGCTCTTCAGCGAAATATACGTGATGATCTCGTTGTTGCCTTTCGCCGTTCCCATGGTCCGCAACTCGTGAAGTTTGAAATCTTCGGGGGTCGCATCTTTCGATGACGATTTCTGCTTCAGCGTTGCCGTCGTGAGCAGCACCGCACAGGTATCGGGAGCACCGCTGGAGGTCGAGATATCGCCGAAAATCGAAAGCTGACTCGCCTGGCATGGCTCATCTCTCACATACATCGACTCCCGCGCCCAATTCAGTCCCGAAATTGGCGCGCCTGCTTGTTCCGCTTGGTCTGACCTCCATTTTTCGCCGCACTTCATTCCGTTTGCAGGAAGCGTCCACGCCAGCGCAAAACGGGCCACCCACTGCTGCCAGGCCTGCTGCTGCTCGGGAAAAAGAGAATCCAGACCTTTTACTTCGTTCACCGAGCCGTCTGGAGAAATTGAGAACTCGATGCTCTTGCCGTGTGGATCCACACGCTGTCTATCCCAATCGGGCTGCTTGTCACCGGGCTTCTTCGACCACACACCAGAGTCCAGAATCAGAAACTGACCCCTCGCGTGAATCATTGCCTTGGCGCCTGTTTGTTGTACATCCAAGACCTCAACCAGCAGCAATCCGTGCGCATCGATCTGCGCCGCATTCGGAGCCATGGGCGCGACAACTTTGCTTTCGGTCTTAACGGCCTTGTCACTCTGAAATCGGATGAGATAGGTGAAGGTTTGGCCGGGTTGCAATTTGGGCAGGAGATGGACGTGCCTGTCGCCGGCCGAGAGAGCGGTGGCCGCAAGAAGCAACAACCCAGCAATCCGTTGTAGTATGCGCCTCATGGCATCTGCTAGTGCTTCGCGAGTCTTCGGAGGCCTCTCCGCGTGTGATCACCGGTTACAAATGGATTTTCAATTTCCGGGAGTTTTGAAGTGCCGATCGAAGAAATCGCTTGCCGCGTGATACGCCGCCAGCCAATTTCTGTGCAGCAGGAAATCGTGCACGTCATCGGGGAAAACCAGCTGTTCAATCTCCACGCCCTTCTCGCGGAGCCGTGCCACGAGGTCCACCGTCTGCGTGAAATAGACGTTGCGGTCGTCGTCGCCATGGATGAAGAGCACCGGTGACTTCCAGGTGTTCACCGAGGTCACGGGTGAAGAATCGTGCGCGAGCTTGTTGAGCTCTGTGGGGACATTCTTTCCGTCCCAGTTGTCGGTGGGCCAATCGTGTACGCCATGGAGGTCCACACCTGCCGCGAACAAATCGGAATTGCGCCCCAAGCCGAGCGCCGTCAAATAGCCGCCATAGCTTCCGCCCCACAATCCGATGCGTTTTGCGTCGACATCGCTGGGGCCCAGCAAATATTTGCCCGCCGCCACCACGTCCTGATATTCCGTCGCGCCACGCCCAGCGCGGCCTTGGGCTTCTCGAAACGCCCGGCCGTAGCCGATCCCGCTGCGATAATTCAGCGCCAAGACAATGTATCCGCGGCTCACGAGGTACTGATTCATCGAATAGGAATTCGAGTAGTAGTACATGTAGTGCCAGCCGAGGAGCATCTGCCGCATCGGCCCGCCGTGCAGAAAAATCAGCGCGGGACGTTTCTCGCCCGCTTTGATCCCGGCCGGCAGAAAAAGTTGCGCGTGTAATTCGACTCCGTCGGCTGATTTGAAAATGACTTGTCGCGGTGCGACCAGGAGATCCGAAGGAAAATCCTCGGGCCACGTCTCGCCGGCGAACGGCGCCGTGAGTGCCAAGGGGCTCCATTCAACCCCTTCTCCGCTCGTCAGTCGCCTCACTTCTCCGCCAGACGCATACGCTCTCCACAAATGCCGGCGGTCGATGTCGTTACAATTCGAGCTGAACAAAACCGCCTTCTTGTCCGGCGTGAACGACCATTGCTCCACTTCACAATTTCCGGGCGTTAGCAACTTCGGGACCCCGCCGTCTACGGGCAGCGCATACAGATGCTGCCAGCCGTCTTCCTCCGATGCGATCACTAGTTGGTTGTTCGCGGCCCAATTGATTACCCCGCCGCCGGTGTCTTCTGCCATATAGGGAAACGATCCCTGCAGCGTCCCGCTGCTGTGCCATATTTCTCTTGCCGTTCCCGCGGCGGCGTCCGCCACCCAGATGGCCCACGGATGCGGCTTATCCGGTGCAATAAAGTAGCCCTGCGGCGCGTCCCTTGCCTCCGCCGGTCGCCGCACGAAGGCGATGCGCTTCCCGTCCATCGACCACGCGGGATTACCGTCTGAATCCACAGACGGCGCCATGAAATGCACGGTCTTCGCGCGAACGTCGCAAACACCGATGAACGCGTGATCGTTTCGCGCCGAAACAAACGCCAGTTGGCTCCCATCCGGAGACCAGTGCGGGTCGATGTTTTGTCCCCGCACAACCAGTTGTTGCAGCTTCTCCGCTCCGTCCAACGGCGCGATCCAGATCTGCCCATCCTTGGCATAGGCGATCGTTCCGCGCGAAGAAATCTGCGGTGAATGACCGGCGTCCACGCGCTTCGGCTCGCCGCCGCCCCACGCCACCGTCCAGACCGCCTGCTCCGTTCCCGCCGGACCGCTCGTAGGGTTAGGCACCTGGCCGGCGGCGTTCTTCCCTTGACCCCGCACATAGACAATCGTGTTGGAGTCCGCCGAAAAACTCACGTCCGATAACTCCTGCCCATCATCCTCGTTGTATTTTGTGATCTGCCTCGCCATGAATCCCGGCCCTTCGGTCACCCAGATGTTCCGTCGGCCTTCTTGGTTTAGAGTCCATGCGACGCGGTTGTTCTGTTTCGCCGCCGTCAAATTCGCCGGGAACGGAGCGCTCAGCACCTGTTCCAGCGTGAACGGTTTCTGTGCGTTCGCCTGCGGCATTAGAATCAGCAGAACTGCAGCCCACAATAGCCCATGAAGCTTCATCGATCGTTTTCCTCCATGGTTCAAGAAGCCGATTTCATTCAAATGTCCGGCGCTCAATCCGCGGGCTGCCGGACGCCCGCCTGTTCCACCGAGATTTTTGGCCCATCGAGCGGCCCTGAAATCTTCAGCACATGTCCAGCTCCGGAATCACTCGCGTTACGATCCTTGCTCTTTCGCGCACTCGCCGTTTCGATCGCCAAGTCAGCGTTGCGCCCGAAGCTGAGTGTTCCATTCACGAGCGTCACCTGCTTCCCGCCATCGAGGCGGAAGTCCTCCAGCAAGATGCTGCTATCCTGCAAACGGACCGAGCCTTCTCCTGTGGCCCAACGCGAAACTCCCGTGTGTGCCGCGCCGTCCTCGACGCTCGCATTTACATCCCAGCCGCGAAACTCCACCCTGTTCAAGTGAAACTCGCCGCGACCGGCCAGCTTTCCCAAAAGTTCGTCGCGGCCCACGCCTTCGGTTTTCATCTGTAGCGTCCCCGACGCTACGCCGCCCACTCGCTCCGCGATTCGGCCCGCCCCGGGGAGCTGCGCCAGGTTTACGCGATCCAACTCGGCTGCAATTTCATAGTGGGGCCGCGGCAAAAACTTCGCACTTATCTTTGCCCGCACTTTGCCGCCCGCCCATTCTGCCTGTGCTTCACGAACATCGAGTTGGAGATCGTGCAGGGATCCTTTGGCCAGCACGTGTTCGAGTTTCAACTTTTCAATCGTCAACTGTGCTATCCCGAGCTCGCCTTCCGCATTCACGCGGCGGACCAGTTCACTCGCCGGGCTGTTCGGCGCCGATCCGCCGAGCAGCGGGGGCAAAAGTCTCTGTAGCCAACTCGGCCGCGCCCTTGGCCCGACCCAGCGATCCAGGTCCGCCGCATTTAACTGGTCCGCATACAAATGAAAATTCCAATTCGCCCCATTTTCTCCATCGGCCCTTGCCGCCTCCTCGATGTTCCCCGTCCACATCCCGCCAAACCCTTCCACTCTCATCACGCGTGCTATGCGCCGCCCGTCGATCCAATCCAACGCGCCCTCAACTACGTTCAGGGGCTGATTCAATCCCGCCACGGTCAAACTCGCCTTATTGAAAACAACCCTTCCATTCCATCGCCCACCCGACGGCCGCTTCCATTCCCAATTGGTTATCGCGGACACTTGCCCGCTCAGTTCCCAACCGTGATTCAGCGGCAGCCCGGCCGCCGCAGACAACTTTAGAAAATCTTCTGCCTTGTTGAAGTTTCCTTCGACGCTGATGCTTCCTGCTTGCGTGTTTAGATCGTGCGCGAACGTCACGTCTGCGGCGTTTTCCATGGCCAGCGCCACACGGCGCCGTTTCGGCGCCAATGTATCACGGACGTCTCCGCCGAGTGCGACCCGCACCGGCCCAATCGTCAGCACGCCTCGCTGCCGCCCTCCGCTCATCGGACCAATTCGCACCGGCTCGCTGAAACCCGGTATTCTCACGATTCCTCCGCTGCTCGAAAGCGCCGCTGACTCCAGCGCAAATGGCCACCCGCGCAAGATCATCCCACCCGTAAAATACTGTTCCGCCGTCACACCCTCCGCCACGTCTGGATGAAACGCACGATACCAGGCCAACAAGTCCGAGGCCTGAATCCCCATGGAATCCAGCCGCAATTCCGCCGAGGGTGCACTCCCCCCAGCGAGACGGGACATGCCGCGGAGATTCGATCTTGGCCCCTCCACCGCGATTTCTTCTGCGACCAGGCTCCTCGCGCCGACGTTCCACCGCCCCATCACGTTCACATTCAAGCGGGGGTTATCGGCACGTTCCGTCAAATCCCAGCGATGGATCTGCAGGGCGCGTCCCTGCACTGAGAATTTCCAGTCTTCAGGTCGATCTTCCTTGGCCATCCCGCTCTTGGCTGTGACATCCAGCGCGAACGCACCGCGTACGCCGTAATCCTGCCCGCGGAAAAGCCGGAAGGCGTCCGCCATCGACGCCTCGCTCCAATGCAAGGTGATTTCTGCGGGCTGCAGCCGCGTCGAAGTCCCCGCCACATCGCCGAGCACTTTGATCGATCCCGCCGATTGCAGCGAAACTCCGCTCCGCCACGGCTGGGTCTCCAGCTGCAGTTGCCAGCGCCCGGGCGAGGTCTGCTCCACAGTCCCCGAAACACTCGTGAACGCAAAGGGCAACTTGTCATCGCCAGTCTTAAAATTGATTCGCCCTTCATCGAATCCGATTTTCTCCAACCGATTCATGGGAGCAACCGGCGAGGGCGGTCCGTAGACGCGCGCGCTTAGGGCAGGATTGGCCTTAGCCGGCGGCAACCACCTCTCCAGGTTCCAGCGGCCTTCCGAATTCCGGACCAGAATCAGACTCGGCTTGTTCAGCGACATGGTTCCAAATTCAAAATGGCCCCTCAGCAGTCCCATCCAGCGCAGACCGGCGCTCAGGCGCTCCGCACGGAGAAAGTATTCGTGGCCGAACGCGGGGTCCTCGCCTACGGTCACACCGATGGCATCCAGTTGCGGACTCGGCAGAATCCGCGCGTCGAAACTCGTGACCTCCACGGGTCGCCCGAATGCTCTCTCCAGCTGTGCGACTAGGTACGCATGCACGCGGTGGGTCCGCGCCAGAAGAGACACCCCGGCCTGCAAGGCGATGATGAGAACTACGATCACCAGCGCCGGTTTCCGCCAATCTTGCACCTTGATCATCTCGCTCGGAAGCCTCGCAGACTCATTCGCAAAAGGGTAGGGGCGAGCCCGTGTCCAGAATGTAGCGAAGGGTTT
>QHZC01000156.1:0-8339 GCA_003224515.1 Acidobacteriota bacterium | reverse complement strand
AATGCCCGTCAATCGTGACCAAAACGTGCTATCACCGCTATAATCGCTGCTTTTCGCTTCCACCGACCAGTAAATCAAGAAGGGCCGCCCCATGATGGCGTCACGATCAACGAACCCCCAGTAGCGGCTGTCCTGACTGTGATCGCGAATATTACCCATGGCGAAATACTTCCCGGGCGGAACAACAATCTCTTCACCTTGAACATACTTGCGGATCTCAGGGCGCCATTCAGGAATGGCATTGAGCGAAATCATCTGGCCCCTTATCGAAGGGAAGGAAAAGTTGAACGGGTCGTACGATGCGGACGAATCATGAACCGCATACGGTTCATACAAGCGTTTTCCGTTGATGAACACATCTCCGTCGACCAGCTTCAAACGATCGCCAGGCAAGCCGATGACCCGCTTCACGAAATGCTGGTGATCCGCATACGGATACTTAAAAACGATAATATCGCCGCGTTCCAGTTTCCGGTAGGGAAGCAGTTTTTCATACCAGGCCCCGGTTCCGCCGAAAATAAATTTGTTCACCAGCAGGTGGTCACCGATCAGGAGCGTGCCCTCCATCGATGCTGACGGAATCTTGAAGGCCTGTACGATGAAACTTGTACCGAACAACGCCAGAATCACCGTCACCAGCAGTGACTCCAGGTATTCGGAAATCGTGGTCTGCTCCGGGCCGTGCTGCTGCTTCTTCTCCGGCGCCTGCTCTTCGATTTCTGTCACTGTCTCTTCCGGCATTCCGCCTCAGCCTTTCGCTTCTGCGCGTTCGAGTTGTTCCAAAGCGCTTCGTGCCGCACGTTGCTCCGCTTCTTTTTTCGTGCTGCCCTCGCCTGTCGCCATGCACTCCCCGTCAATCCAAACTTCGATCTGGAAAATCTTCTGGTGGTCGGGGCCGCTTTCTCCAACCACGCGGTATTCCGCCGGTGCTCGCCCCTGTCCCTGCAAGAGCTCCTGCAATGCGGATTTGCGATCGGACTCCGAGATGCGCTCACCGCGCCCCTCGAGGGCCTGCGCGAACAGGACCCTGCGCAACACCTCGCGCGCCGCACCCAGTCCGCCATCGAGGTAAACCGCAGCAACTACCGCTTCGAAGGCATCGGCCAGCAGCGTCTGTTTCTCCCGCCCGCCGGTTTTTTCCTCCCCGCGCCCCACCCGCAAGTGCTCCCCCAAGCGCAGCCGCCTGGCCGCCGCCTCCAGGGAACCTGCGTTTACGATCCGCGCACGGCTCTTGGAAAGCTGCCCTTCGCTCCACTCCGGAAAAGTCGCCAGGAGGTATTCGCTCGTAAGCAGCTCGAGAACGGCATCCCCCAGGAACTCCAGTCGCTCGTTGTCCCGGGGAAGCAAAGTAGAGACAGCCTCCTCGGCGCCTGCTGCGCGCAATTCGGGAACTGCTGAACTGTGGGTCAGAGCCCTCTCGAGGAGCTCTCTTGCCAAAAACTTGTACCCTAGACGCTCTTCAAACGCTCCGTCCGCGATCCGAATACTCTCTTGCATAATTCTGCAGCGCCGGCGGCCTGGTTCACTTCGGCGCGCTCAGTTGCGTCATGCCAAGCTTCTTCGCATCTTCGGCCTGATTCTTGCAGGTCCCCTGCATGGGCCCCGTCATGACTGCGCACTTGTTGAAGGCCGCCACGGCATCATCGAAGTGCGACGTCATCTAATTCGCCATTCCCAATAAGTAGTAATTCACGGGGTCCGGATTCGGATCGATCTTCACGGCCTGTTCGAGCTCCGGAATCGCTTCTGCATTCTTCCCTCGCCGCACGAAGACCAATCCCAACCCGCTGTGGGCCATCGCCAGCGTCTGATTTTTCGCGGACACAAACGCTTCATCGGTCAGGTTCTCGGGCTTGGGGAGCGTTGGCGTAATCTCGATGGCTTGTTTGGAATATTGTTCCGCTTTGGCCAACACCTGTACGGCTTCGGGTGAACTCGCACTTCCATGCAAGCTCCGAGGCAGTGTCTGCCCCAGCAGCGCGAGCGTTGAGACGTCGTTCGGCGCCAACGCGATTTCCTTTTCTCCGTATTCCTGCATCTTCTGCGTGTTCCCGGCCTGCAAGTAAGCGTAAGTCAGCGCCCCGTACACGGGAGACTTGTAGC
Source organism: Acidobacteriota bacterium (assembly GCA_003224515.1). Taxonomy (GTDB): domain Bacteria; phylum Acidobacteriota; class Terriglobia; order Acidiferrales; family UBA7541; genus Acidiferrum. The sequence goes on along the minus strand of QHZC01000156.1, from coordinate 6,236 downwards.
GGCTCTCCGGATATTTCAGAAGAAATGCTTCGCCGAGCTCAATCTTTTTGGCGGCATCATTCGGGATCACCCCCTGAAAGGCCTTGTACGCAGCATCTTCTTCCGCATTCACCGGCGCCGGGGCATCCAGGGTTAGAGGCGTAACTTCCGGAGTCTTCGGTTTGTCGGTCTGCTGCGCCGGAGGCTGGCTCTGGCTCCCTTGGCCAAACTGCGAACCCTGCCCCGCCGCGACTCCACCCGCGCATACCAGCAATCCCGCGACGGTTGCCGCTTCCAACCACATAATCCACCTCTTTCTCATCCTTTTTCTCCTCTTCCCTTCTTCCTTCACTCGATCTTCGTAAATGGAGCCAACTAAGTTCATCAGCCAGCTCCGCCCAACCAAAATCGACCCCTGTTCAAGGTCGCGCTGTGGGATTTTCTCCGCCAAATGCCGCGAGCCCTTTTTGTGCCGCCAGTTTTGCCTGTTCCGGCCCGCCTTCCACGCTCAGCACGGACTGATACTCCAACTTCGCTACTTCCGGATTCCCTTCATCATCATAAATCCGCGCCAGATAAACGTGCGACCACGCCAGTACCATGGGATCTTGAGTCGCCGCATTTTTGCCGGTTGTCAGCCGTCCGAACACTTGCTTGGCCCTTGCCGCGTCGTGATCCAAGAGCGCCACCAATCCAATTCCGTACCACGCGCGCGTTTGATCCGGATATTTGGTCAGAACTTTTTGAAACGAAGCCTCCGCCGCGCGCGGATTTTTCTCCGCGATCCGTCGCTCCCCCTCCGTCAGCGCCATGATGACTTCCGCATCATTAGGCACTGTCGTGGGCACTGCATTTCTCCGGCGCGCTACCTCTTCACTCGCTGCTTCGTCCTCAAGTTTAGCGATCTCCGCTGGCGCGAATTTCGCCGCCGCCAACCGCTTCGCCTCAGATCCTGCATCGATGGCTCTCACCAGATCCGGGAAAAAGAGCTTCATCGACGGTTCGGAGTTTTCGAATTTGGGCAGCGCCGCGAAGAGCGGTTTAACCAGAATATACCCGTCTTCATCGTCCCGGCTCATCGCCGCTTCCCGTTCGCCGGGCGACATGCGCTTGAGTTTTAGCTCCACCGCGCGTACCGTGCATTCCGCAAAGTACGATGCATAGTCGTCCTTTAGCTCCGGCGCGAGGCGCGGGGCCGTGGCGGCCTTCTCAAATAGCGGGCGTTTCACTGCCGTAACGTGGGGATACATCAGGGGCAGCGGGTCCAGCAAGAAGTGCAAAAACGCGTGACGTACGACGTCGGTCGGAATCTCTTCCCCGCCGCTCAGCACTAGCGCATAGTGATCCCCAAAATTTCTCACGTTGGTGATGCGCCCCACCAGCGGCTCGACGACGATCGCAAATGTCCGTGGCCCGGACGGGTCGAGGATTTCACGCAAGTATCCCGACGCGACGAACACAATGTGCGACACCGGATCGTGCAGCCGCTCGACTTCGCGGTTATAAATCGGCCGCACTTGCCGCCATAGTTGCCCGATTTTCTGTTCCTGATAGTAGTTCGAAAGGATCTCGCTGAAGCCTTCGAGCGCTATTACTTCCGGCGGCAACTCATCACCCCTCAAAACCGGCTGAAACGCGGGCGCGGGCCCGGAGACTAGGCCAAACCACAAATACCTCGAAAGCGTCGCCCCGGGATCCCGCAGCTCATGCTGCCGGTAAAACTCCCGCACCGCTTCCACTGCCGGACCCTGTTGCTGACGCAAGCGCTCCCTCATCTGCGCGCGGAATGCCGTCCAATTGTCGGAGCTGACGTTCGATTGGAAACCCGCTGCCAACAGCGCGCAGGTCGTTGTAAACATCGCTTCGCTGCCGTCCACACTCACGGTGCTTTGCAGCGCCGTCCTGGTTTGAGGCCGTAAGGCAGGTGCATGAGCCGGGGGGAGCGTTTGTGTTTGCACCTGCGCTGGCATTGGTGCGGGCGCCTGGGCCTGTCCCGCCACAGGTAGCGCCGTCACCGCGCACAATCCATACAGCGCCATCTGTCGTTGAAGTCTCATGCCTTTTGCCGCCGTCATCACTTGGGACCGGGCGATGTTTCTATCTCCGCTGTCGCGGTTCTCCGCACGGAAGGGCATATCTGGGAGCGGTCTATGTCCTCTCACAATGCTGCGGCATCTTGCCAATCTACAAGCCCCCGGCGCAGTCCGTCAAGGAATCCCGCCTTTTCTGGAGCGAACCCTCCGCGGTCTGGAGCGTCTCTGCATAGTCCTTGGTCTTTGCCATGTCGGTCCATTACTCGGCCAGGACAACGCTTGCGCCCTCCCTGGGCATCTGCTAACAGTGGAGATGCTTCCTAGCCCTGCGCGGGATGGCCCGTTCCCATGATTCGACCTCCCATTACAAAACTGCAATCGTTTCTTGTATGTTCGCTCGTCGCAGCAGCTTTCCCGCATGCCCTTCGCGCGCAACTCCTCCGCGAGAACGCCGCGCCGCCTCCGCAGCAAATTCCCGTCAAGCAAAAAGTGCAAAACCCCTCTTCCGTGCCGACGCCCCAAGGCAAAAAGCGCCTCTCCCAGGAAGTACAACTGACAGGCGAAGAAACTTGGATCGACACCGGCATTGACATCGAGGCCGGCGAACATGTGCTCATCACCGCCACCGGCAGGGTCCGTTACTCCGACGCGAAGGACGACAACGGCCCGGACGGCCTCCCACGCGACTTCAGGGATCTTCTCCGCGTTCTACCGTTCAATGAAGCCGGGCGTGGCGCGCTCATCGGATGCATCGGCGATAAAGACACCGCTCAGCCTTTCGTCATCGGCGCACGCCGCCATGTTCTGGGCCCTGTCTCGGGCCGCCTTTCCGTCGGCATCAACCAGGCCGCGAACGACACCGGTGATGGCACCTATGCCGTTCGCATCGAAGTTTACATGCCGGAAGGTGGCACCGCCGCTGTGGTTGCCAGGCAAGTCAGCTCACTTCCGGGCATCGACAATAGTCTGTTTTCGAAAATCCCGCGCCGTATCAGCGACAAAGAGGGCAATGCCGGCGACATGGTCAATTTCCTGATACTCGGGTCCGAAGCCGCCATGCAGCGTGTCTTCACCACCTCCGGCTGGGTGAAAGTCGATGCTGACGTCAAGGACACCGTTCTCCACGGCATCATTGGCAGTCTTTCGAAAGAATCCTACTTAACCATGCCCATGAGTCAACTCTACCTCTTTGGCCGCCCGCAGGATTACGGCTGGGCACACGCTGAACCCATCAGTGTCGTCAGATCGCGCAACCATCTGCGCATCTGGAAAGCGCACTTCCAGGTCAATGGCGAAACCCTGTGGGTCGGCGCCGCCACCCACGACATCGGATTCGAACGCGATCAGCGCAACAACGGCATTACCCACAAGATTGATCCCGATATCGATCTCGAGCGCGATTACGTCGAAAAAACTCTTACTTCTACGGGCCTCGTCACCGAGATCTCCCACTTCCTTCCCGACAATCCCATGAAAGAAGCCAAGACCGCCACCGGCGGCAACTTTCACTCGAACGGCCAGGTTCTCATCCTCAAGCTCGACGAAACCACCCCTAATCCTTGAATGAGCGGCCCTCCGCTTCGCCATCCATTCCATCAACACCACTTCCGGCAAATCCAATTAGTGCCTAGTCTTTCCCCTACTTGGCCGCTTCCAGTTCGAGCACAATCACACGATCCACCTCTTCCGATTGCGGCTCCGGCAGTTTCAGCACGAGTCCTCCCTTGAGCATGCTGAACTCGACACTGCCTCCATCGCGCAGCAGCCGCGCCGAACGCACCGGCCGCGGTATTCCCGCAAGCGCGAGCACCGGTTGATTCCAATCCAGCACGTGAACGTAAACCGTCGAGCCGCGTTGCGTCGTCACGCCCCACGGCCCCCCCGCCACCGGCCCTCCCCGCGTTCCATAAATCGAGTCCCCATACTGCTTCGTCCACCGCCCCACTTCCGTCAAGCGCTGCACAAACTCGGGCTGGATCTCACCGTTCGGCATCGGCCCCACGTTCAAAAGAAAATTCGCATTCAATCCTGCGGCGCGCACAAGGTATCGGATCAATTCCGCCGGGCTTTTGTAATGTTCGTCCGTCAGATTGAATCCCCAAGAGTTGTTCATGGTTTCCGCGGTTTCGAGCGGCAGCGCACTGACCGATTGTTCGGGGTTGAAGCCGGTGGTGTGCTGGCCCGGCAAATCCTTCTCAAACATCTGGAAGTCCTCTCCGGGAAATGGATTCTTATGATGATTGCTGCCGACCATGGCCCGCGGCTGCAATTGATGAATCAGCTCGTAAGTGCGGGTGAGGTGCCATTCCGCGTCCGGCTTGTCCCACATCCCGTCGAACCAGATGCCGCCGATCTCCCCATAGTTCGTCAGCAGCTCGCGCAACTGCGCGTCCATAAAATTCAGGTAGGCATCCCAATTTCCTGAATCCGGACGGCCGGTGTGATGACCCGTACGCCCCCGCGGAAAGTAATCCAGCGAATGCCAATCCAGTTGTGAGTGGTACAAGAACAGCTTGATGCCCTGTTTGTGGCATTCCGCCGCGAGCATCCCGATTACGTCCTTTGCGTAGGGCGTCCGCGCCACAACATTCCAATCCGTCAACCGCGAATCGAACATCGCGAATCCGTCATGATGTTTCGAGGTGATGGTGATGTATTTCATGCCCGCGGTCTTCGCCAGCGCCACCCACGCTGCAGGATCAAACTTGACCGGATTGAAAAACGCCGGCATCTTGGCGTAATCCGTTCTCTTGATCGGCCGCGTCTCCATGATCCATTCCCCATCACCCAGCACGCTATACACCCCCCAATGAATGAACATTCCGAACTTTGCATCCTGGAACCAGAGGCGCGCTTTCAGATTCTCAGGAGTAAGCGTGTAACTCTCTTGCGCGGTTGCTCCTGGTCCCGCAGTTATGGCCGTTGCGAATAGAGCGGTTGCAAGTACGATAGATCGCGCAGGCGTAGCAATTTTCATGTCAGTCTCCATTAAAGACCGTAACTCGCTCCTGTGATCAAACGGGTGGATTCTAGCGAATGCAGGCAGGAAGTCGAGCTATATTGCAATCGAAATTGCCGCCGTTCAAGTAATCTTTGCACCACCCACTTGGCATGGATTCAGATGGCGCGCCATACTCGCCGATTTAGAGTATGATTCCGCCCCGGCCAGGATCCGACCTGGACCAAGGAATCGCGCAGGAGGTGGCTCATGGTCATCGCCAAGCCAGTCAACGAAGCGGCCAGAATCGCTGCCTTGGAGAAGTACGCCATCCTCGATACCGACCCGGAACAATCCTTCGACGACTTCACGCTGCTGGCCGCGTTTGTTTGCAGAACGCCTATCGCGCTGATTTCTCTTGTCGACGAAGACCGCCAATGGTTCAAGTCACGCGTGGGCATGGATGCTTCGGAGACATCACGCGACATCGCCTTTTGCTCCACCGCGATTTTGCAATCCGATGTCTTCGTCGTCCCCGATGCGCTCATGGATGAGCGCTTTCGCGACAATCCCCTGGTCGCTTCCGACCCGCACATCCGCTTCTACGCCGGCGCTCCCCTTATCAACGAAGATGGCTACGCCCTGGGCACGCTCTGCGTCGTCGACCGGTCGCCGCGTGAATTGGCGCCCGAGCAAAGGGAGGCCCTGAAAGCGTTAAGTCGCCTGGTTCTTGCTCAGCTCGAATTCCGTCGCAACTTGATTTTGTTGAAAGAAGCTCTTACCGACCGTACCAAGGAAGAGCACGAACGTCAGCGCGAACTGATCCACGTCCAAGAAACCCTGATGCGCGTGATGGGGCTGCGCCAACTCCCTGCGTCCCCAAGACCACGGTGAGCCTTGAGGCTTCTGCTGGGGTGCCTAGAATTACTCCCAATGAAACGAAGGGGGAGAAGAATCGCCCGGGAGCAGCGCTCAAGAACGAGTCAATCGCGCTTTCTCCTTGGCTGGCAGGCCGTGTGTCTGGCTCGGCAAATGTAAGACCCTCTCTTTATCTGCACGTCGCCTTGTGCTGCTGGAGTGCTATCCTCTCCCTCGTGAAAAAGAAGCGCACGGTGAAAATACTGGCGATTTGCGCATTAGTTCTGGTTCTCGCCCTGATCCTCACCACCGTCGGGTTGATCACCCGTGCGGCAAACGCGCCGACACAAAGCAATGAATCCGGCCAGAAACAGCAGGACTGGCCAGCCTACGGCGGCACCCCGGAGAACAATCATTATTCCAAGTTA
>QHZC01000155.1 GCA_003224515.1 Acidobacteriota bacterium | reverse complement strand
CGGTAGCGGCCCGGAGTCACAGAGCGATGACTATTGGACCATCGCCCGAGGGATTCCGAACGCGTGGGTCTCGGAAGCATTCGGCATTTTGCTGCTCCTTTCGATTTTTCTTTCCTGGCGTGTTGACATCAATCGCTTCTCGATGAACCTAATCTATCGCAACCGCATTGTGCGTTGCTACTTGGGTGCTTCGAACCCGAACCGGCAGGAACAGCCATTCACAGGCTTCGACCCGGCCGACGATGTGCAGCTGGCAACGTTCGCGCAGCCGGATCAGAACGTTTCTCTATCGCCTGGCGGGACCCGTCGGCCATTGATCCGGGCTTATAGCGGTCCCTATCCCATCTTGAACGCCACGTTGAACGTGACTCATGGCCGGAGGCTCGCCTGGCAGGAACGCAAGGCGGAATCCTTCATTTTCACTCCGCGATACTGCGGCTACGATTTCCCTGAATTGCACCGGGAGAACAACAAATCAAAGGGAGCCATCCAAGGCGCCTACCAACCGACAAGCGAATGGGCCTTTGGGGGAGGTGGAATACCCCTCGGCTCGGCGGTGGCTGTCTCGGGCGCTGCCGTCAACCCCAATCAGGGCAATCACACATTCCCGCCGATGGCCTTTCTGATGACGGTGTTCAACGTAAGGCTGGGAGTGTGGCTGGCCAATCCTCGATTCAAGAATGAAGAGTTCTGGATGCGTCTTCGCCGGCCTCAGGGCGGCCCGGGGCTCTCCCTGCTCTATCTTCTGAACGAACTGTTCGCGAGCGCCACGGACGATTCCAAGTACGTCAATCTCTCCGACGGCGCGCACTTTGAAAACCTGGCAATTTACGAGCTGGTGCGGCGCGAGTGCGACTTCATCGTAGCCGGCGACGCCGGAGAAGATCCCGGACCGAACTTCGGAGACCTGGTCAACGCCATCCGCAAATGCCGCACGGACCTGGGAGCGGAGATCTGTGTGGATCTTGCTCCCTTCAAAATAACCGACGGTTACGCGAGCGGTCATGCAAGCTTTGGGACCATAAGGTATGCCAGTGGGAAACAGGGGCAACTCCTCTACATGAAGACCTCCTTGACGGAGGCGGATCCCGTGGACCTCCTGGCCTACAAACGAGCCCATCAGACCTTCCCGCACCAATCCACTGCGGACCAATGGTTCGACGAATCGCAATTTGAAAGCTACCGCATGCTAGGCCGACGTTCGATGGAATCCGCTATCGATGCCGCGGGAACAGAGCAGGTTCGCAAAGGTGGCCTTCCGGGCTTATTCCCGAAGCTTACCTAACAGATTCCAGGCATACCCTTCTACCTTGGGGATGGGCTGCCGCGGCGGTTGGACGCGGCTTTGGTGTGGAGGCTACAATGGGAACGGAGCGGTTCTTCGAAGCAGGTGAGGGTGCGAAAGCTGTTTGAACCAATGACGAATCTCTGAGGTGCTGCGGATAGACAACCTGTGTGCATGGCCTGTCCCGCTGGCGGGTCTCATCCTGAAGTGCGGATGAAGAACCGCGAGCGGGGCAGGAAAGCCTAACGGTTGGCTCGTGGCGCCCTACTATTTCAGAGGTTCACGGCCTAGCTCTCCACGGCCAAGCGGTCCGCTCCATTCTAGTTTTGCTTTCGTCAGTATTTAGTTGTCGGTTCAACCTGGAGTTTTGCAAGCGCCGATTTTCACTGAGTAAGAATTTTCTTGGAACGCGAGAAGATTCTTTAGGGGAGAGATTGTGGACCGTTCTCCGGCAGAGGCAAGATTCGAAGCAACGGCTCTGCCTTTCCCACTGAGCGCTGAGAACTGACTACTGCCTCTATGCGCGTACTTTTCGTAGGGGACATCGTCGGCTCGCCCGGACGGCAGATCGTTCATGATCGGCTGGCGGACATCGTTGCCGAGCGACAGGTCGATCTGGTCATCGCCAACGGCGAGAATTCGGCTTCGGGATTCGGGATTACGCCCAGGCTGGCGGAAGAGCTTTTGAAAAAGGGAATCGATGTGCTCACCGGCGGAAATCACAGCTGGGACCGCAAAGAGATTCTGGAGTACCTGCCCCACGAGCCGCGTCTGCTGCGGCCGGCAAATTTTCCGGAAGGCAATGCCGGCAGCGGGCTCTACGTCGGAACGGCT
>QHZC01000685.1 GCA_003224515.1 Acidobacteriota bacterium | reverse complement strand
CACCTGGAGCCTCTCCGGCCTGGGCGCTTTGAGCAACCTGTCTGGCACCTCTGTCCAATACGACGCCCCGGCCAGTGTGGCGAGCTCAGTCAGCGCGATGGTCACCGCCACCTCCGTGGCGGACACCACCAAGTTCGCCACGGCGACCATAACCATCAACCCGCCGCCCCTGGCAATCTCCACTACAACTTTACCCGACGGCATGGTGGGTACGCCTTACAGTCAAGATATCCAAGCCACAGGCGGGGTTGCGCCGTTTACCTGGGTCGTCGGCGCGGGCACCCTTCTCCCTCACAATCTTAACCTGGACAACAGCACGACCAGCACGGTGACGATTTCGGGCACGCCGGACACGCAGCAGACGGCCGTCCAGTTCACGATTCAGGTAACGGATTCGGCGAATCAATCGGCCACCCAGTCCTACACCGTCACTATCAAAAATCCGCCAACCCTGACCATCGCTACTTCTTCTGTCCCGCCAGGCACGATCAACGTCGCTTATCCTTCGTTCAGCTTCTTGGCGGCTGGCGGCACTTCACCGTTCACCTGGAGCGAAACCGGCGCCCTACCTTCCGGTCTGAACTTTGCAAGTAACGGCACGCTCTCCGGTACGCCCACGGTCACGGGTTCATTTCCCATTACGGTAACGGTGAAGGACAGCGGAGTCCAAACAAGCACGAAGACGTTCACCATCGTGGTCTACGCTGCTTCTACCGTGCTCAGTGGGCGGTACGTCTTCCAGTTCCAGGGCTTCAACGCGAGTGGCGCATTTGCCGCTGTGGGGAGCTTTAACGCCGACGGATTTGGCACTATCAGCGATGCTGTTCTCGACAGGAACAGCGTCGGCGGACCGCCTACGTCCAACCTTGCTCTCACCGGCACCTATTCCTTCGACGCGAACAATCTGGGCACCATGACACTGAGCGGTCCTCAGGGGATTGCGACCTTCCGTTTTACCCTTACTGCTAATGCCCCCAATGGCATCTCCGCTGGCGGAAAAATCATCGAATTTGACAATATCAAAAGTGGGACAGGATTTATCGCGGCACAGAACACCACCGGGTTCTCCATGTCCACGATAACCGGAGAATATGTCTTCAACCTCGCCGGCAGCACCATGAGCCTCGGACGCGCTGCTGCAGTGGGAAGGCTCACTGCAAATGGCTCGGGGGGCGTCTTCAGTAGCGGTGTGATGGACATGAATCAGGCCGGCGTCGTCCCCGCCAAAGCCACGTTCACTGGCACCTACACGGTGTCAGCCGCAGCCACAAACGGCCGTGGAACGGCAACGCTGAACATCACACTTGGCGGCACAGCGGTCACGCTCAATTTTACTTTCTACCTCCAAAAGATAATCCAAAACCAAGTAGTACTGGTGATCCTCAGCAACGACCCTGTCAGCGGGACGCAGCAGTTGTTGAGCGGCTCCATGGAACCGCAGATCTTAGGCTCCTCACTCACGGGATCACTCATGATGGTCACGACGGGCCTAACCAGCACAGGCCTCCCCGATGTCAGCGCGGGCGTGGTTACGATCACCAGTAGCGGCAACTATAGCCTTACCGCCGACGAGAACAGTGGCGGCACGATTACGAGCATCAACAACGTCGCGGGAACCTATATCTTGGACCCGAATGGACGTGTGACGTTAACCTCAACCGGAGGAAACCGGGTCCTTTACTTGTCGCGCTCGAACACCGGCTACCTCGTGGGAACGGACGGGAATGTATCGACCGGCACGGTCTTTACCTGGGCAGCTCCTTTCTCCCTGCATGGAACACTGTCCGTGAGCACAGGTGCGCCAGTCGCTGCGAACCAGGAAAACGACTTTGGGAAGTTGACATTCAGCGGCACCAATAGCGGCATTGTCACTGGGACCGTGAACGTTGGCTCGGCCACTACATTTCAGCCCAACACATCGGTTATGGGCACCTATACTACTCCCGACTCAAACGGCAGAGGCACACTCTCGTTCACGTCCGGTCCGCACACCGGAACTTCCGTGTTTTACCTGGCGGGACGCAGCCAGCTTGTGCTATTGGATTCGATTAGCACAGGCGACATGGCGCCGGTGGTCTTCAGCGGCGCCTGTATTCATTTTGTTGGCAGCCCGAAGGGGGGGATATTTTGCCAATGAGTCGCAAGAATGGATCTTTTTGAAGTGGTTGCCCGCTGTTCGGTCTTGGGCAAGGCGCTGCATCGCAACATGACGAAACGCTTCATGTGTTTTTGCTGGAACCCGGTCACAGAAAGCCACAAGTCTTAACAGCAGCCAATCAACAGTGCAGGAACGGCCTCTCAAAAGAGGCAGCACGGCATCCTCGCGCATTTCAGGCAGGTTCCTTGGCTTGTAGTTCCTGTGTATGTCCGCAGGTTCGCTCTCCCGGCGTGCGCGCTAGCTTTTGGTCTGCCAACTCTCCTGATTTCTCGCCCATCCAGAAAACTTGTTGCCAATCCAGGTTGGAAGGTTGGGGGAAGAAGGGACGGTTGAAAGAATAGGACTGGTCTATGCAACAGCTTCCCGTAAAACGCCTTTGAAATCCGCTTAGCG
>QHZC01000684.1 GCA_003224515.1 Acidobacteriota bacterium | reverse complement strand
GCTCGTTTTGGCAGGCATCGTATTTTTCTTTGTTTTGAGCGTAATCCTCGGTTCGTTCTTCACGGTTGAGACAGCGCAGGTAGCCATCGTGCAGCGGCTCGGAAAGTTCGCGCGCGTTGCTGGCCCCGGGTTGAATTGGAAGACGCCGTTCATCGAGGCCGTAGTTCACCGCATGAGCATGAAGGTCCAGCAGTTCGACGTTCAAGTGGAGACGAAAACTCAAGACAACGTATTCGTTCAGATACCGGTGTCGATCCAGTACAAGGTGATACCAGAGGGTGTCGAGTCCGCGTTCTACAAATTATCCGACCCGGTCAAGCAGATCGAATCCATGGTCTACAACGTCGTACTGGGCCACGTGCCGAAAATGAAGCTGGACGATACCTTCCTGAACCAAGCGGACATCGCCAGCGACTTAAGGGACAACCTCGACGGGTCGATGAAGGAATACGGCTACTCCATCGTCAAAGTCCTGATCTCCGATATTGTCCCGGATCAGAAGGTGAAGGCCGCGATGAATGATATAAACGCCGCACAGCGCGAGCGCGAAGCGACGGTCTCCCGCGCCGAGACGAATAAGTTGCTTCTCGTCAAGCAGGCTGAGGCGGAGGCCGAGTCGAAGCGCCTGCAAGGAGAAGGTATCGCCAATCAGCGGAAGGCCATCATCTCCGGGCTGAAAGACTCGGTCGAGGACTTCTCGAAAGCCGTACAGGGTTCGACGCCACAAGATGTGATGCAACTGGTCCTGATGACTCAGTACTTCGACACGTTGAAGGAAATCGCGGGAAACGATCACAGCAACACGGTCTTGATCCCGCACACGCCGAACACACTCACAGACCTCTTCAGCCAGATTCGCAACGCCATTGTCGCGGGCACCGAGCTAACCAGGCAACCTGTTATTTCTGCGTCACCCGCAGCAGACAGATAGAAATAAGGATGTCCGTCGCCGTTCTCTGATGTCGCCTCTACGCTTCATGCGTCAGCCAGGGAAAGACTATATCAATTTGGAGGTGGCATAAGGGTTGGAGGATGCACAGCCAATTGTTCCCTGCGAGCACAGTCCGTCCGCGTTTAGCAGCCTCTTTAGGTCTCACTGCTGGGTTGGGTCTAATCGCCTTCTGTATTGAAGCCCGGAGCCGATTCATACATCGCTAGTCGCGCTCAGGTTGTTCTGTTAAATAACTCGGATCGGAATATGTGAGAAGGAACTACTATCTTACCAAAACGACGAAGGTTAACCTGTCGCCTTTGTAATCTCCTGTGATCTGCCAGCAACCGGGCGTTGGGATGAAAATCCCGGCTAGCATAAATGCATGGTTTTGATCGCTAGTCCAACCAGCATTGGCGTGTTCGTCCGTTGCGAGCGGTGGAGCGGGAGCGTCCAGGCGTCTGCCTGTCACCGACAGATTCGGCGGGTTGTCTGTGCGCCAATCGTAGCCTTCGTGCCACCAAAAGAGCGTGTTCCTGAATGCTGGGTCTGAGGGTTTGTAATGCGGCAGACCGTTCCATGTTCCATCCATCAGTAGACTAGTCCAGAGCTTCTCATTACCAAACCAAAACGAATCTTCTGGAAGCTCTGTCGGATACGGCGATGGTGGGATGAAAGCCATCCAAGGAGGCTGTAAGGCACCTCTGGCGGTGGCGGAATGTCATAGGGCGGGAAATGTGCGGCTACTCCTGTCGTAAAGCCAGGTTTGAGCTCGGTAAGTATCCGGAAGTCTTTTGCCTGATTGCCTGGTTCAAGCCGATGATTATCAGCAAGACACATGACTGCGCAGCGCAAGGCGTTTATGGCCGGTAGCTCTACCTGCCTCCAAGTAGGGTATCCAGTTCTCCCGCAATGCCATTCTTGGTGACTCACTTGGAACATTCCACTGCCATCACATGGAATCACAATGTCCCACGTTGTGATCGAGTCTTTTGCCCCGGCCCCGTTTCCAAGGTCGTAAGTGTAGCTGAATAGAGCCCCTGGCTCCCGGTTTACCGTTACGGTCACCCGGGGCTCGATATGGTTCCTAAAAGGGACGGTGAGGATCCGTATGGGCCCGGCGGAGTCCACATGGCGAGGCTGCCCAGGCCCTGTCTCCACCTCCGTCGGAATCAGTAGAATAATATTCTCGCCGTCTGCGCTGACGAACACATATTGCCCTTTCGATATTTCATCGCGTGCGCGCTCCTCTCTAACCCACGTGGGCGCCGTGCGTACCTGCGCGGCAGAGCGGCTGCGCGCTGGGTCCCCGGATAGGAAGATGGCCAGCAATGGTAGGAAGATAGCGACCGGAGGATGCTTCGGGGACTTCGGCCGATTGTCATACGCATGTTGCCCGAATCTACCCCTATGGTTAGTTGCATGGCAAGCAAGAGGGGAGTAATTTTGGAGGCCCCCGTTTCGGATTTAGGATCCCCCGTCAATTATTTGGGTGCGAGTGAAAAATGTTTCTGCAATGCGCGGGGGATAGTGCCTGGGTGCCTGGGCTCAAAAAGTGCGCGGCTGCTTGGTCTGTGGGTTCGAGAATAGTATGGACAAAGTCGCTCGCCATGGAATGTGTTATGACGCCGCAGGCTGGTCGAACGCTCCCTGGCTGACCTTGGCCAATTGCGAACGCAAGTGCTTGTTGGGCCAACTAGGACTCGATGACTCGGACGGCGGAGGAATTATGAACTTGTGGAACAGAATCCTCGTGGCGGCAGTCATGAGTTGGGCTTACTCCGTGACTTTAGGACTGCTCTTTGCTGTTGTCGTGTCAGAAGATCACTCGCTGAGAACCCTGCTGCTACCGGGTGTCGTTCCGGTTGCTCTGACCGGTAGCACGGTAGTTGCAATTGCGATAACGCCAGTGGCAGTCTGGTCTGTGAGAACGGGAGCAAGGAACTTGTGGTTCTACGGGCCGATTCTCTGGATCGCATTGGCCGCCTACGTTGCTTTTGCAATCCCGAAGGCCGGCCATTACGGTCTACCCCTTTGGAGTGAACCCCTAAACTGAGACAGGTTTTAGTACGCTCCCAAATCTGTCGAATGATTACTTCCGGGAGTAAAGTGACGACGACCGCGTTTGTCAGTACAAATGTTGAGACTAACCGAATTTTCTAGTCTTTCGAGTGTTGTTGATGATTCAATTTGACTTGCCTGGCTTACGCGGGTCTTGTGTGGCATCCACGTACTCGGTCGAAGATGGACCGAACCCAGTAATCTGAACAACAACAGGTTCGTCACCGGTCTCTGCGAAGTGATTCCGAGATGGCGGTTCGGTGTAGAAACTGCCCGGTGGCAGAGCCTTCAGTTTCGCCTC
>QHZC01000683.1 GCA_003224515.1 Acidobacteriota bacterium | reverse complement strand
GATCGCAGGATTGCCTCTTGCATACCATCAAGATCCTTCGCAACTGCTTCAGCAAGGAATCGCAGCATAATCCAGGTTCCACTCTAGTTTCAAGCGCCCCGAATCTGTGGGCTGTGGATCTGTGGAAAGTCGTGCGCGTCTATGCGCATCGTTGTCGTTACGCAGGATCATGGGCCGCCGAACTGTGGAGACGATAGCTGGAAACGCTTTAAGACAATCGAGGGAATGCCTGGAAGCGCGGTCAGGGAAATCCTCGCTGGCCTCGTCGAACCTTGTTAGGACCAGCACTCTTTTTGGGGGGGATGATCATTTCTGCCGTCTGTTTCTCCGTTGGCCCGTTCCAATTGCTCCAAGTTGCTCCAAGATTCCGGACGAATCGGCTGTCTAATCGGTTTTGCAACTCTAGTAGAATCAAATGAGTAGCCAAGGATGGGCGCGCAGCTCGGTTGCATGGAGCGTCTGCCCTATCGGCAGGATAAACGCGCCAAAATCATACTCATCTTCGCGATAAATGATTTAGAATCAACGTAGCTATTGCGCCCGTAGCTCAGTTGGATAGAGCGTCTACCTTCTAAGTCGACGCAAATTCAAACTAAGTCGTTGCTGCGGTTGCGCTTATGAGTTTCGAGCCTTCCTTGTGCTGCTCCAAAGTTGCTCCAAAGAAACTCGCCTCACAGGCAATCAGAAAGTTACCGACACGACGGAATCGGGAGAGGCCACGAAGTCTGATCGGAGCGGATACGGCCCGTTTGAGGGTACTGGAGGCGGAGGCAAATTGCCTCATAGATTTCCTCAGGAACCCGATCCGCGGCTAGCGCCGATCGGCGGCATCAGGACATCTGGGAAGACGATATCAAAAGTGCAGCCGGAAGGTGTACTGTATCTCGCGGCCGCGGTTGGCCTGTCCCGTTGATCTACCGAACAGCGAACTGTAGACGTCGTTATTCGGATTAGACGCCATGAAGCTATTCGTCAGGTTGTAGGCCTCCATCCGCAACTCAGCGTGGAACCGCTCTCCAATAGGGAAGTACTTGGCGAGAGTCGAATCCATGTTGGCGAAGCGCGGGCCGGTTACTCCCGGGAACTGCCACGGATTCGTGCGAGGCGTATAGGGCTGGGGCGGTGCGAATACGGACGTATCGAAGTATCTCGATCTGGTCGGATTCGAGATCGCCGGGTTGCCATTGACGATCATTTGGCCGAACCGGATAAATTCCCCTGAGTTATACATAAAAATCCAACTAAAGGACCACCCGCCGAAAATCCCGTTCACAATCGGGTTGGCATTGGAGAGGACGGGACGGCTCTTGCCGAACGGGAGATCATATGTCCCGGCGAAATTACTCCTGTGACGCGGGTTGTTGCTGTCGATGAACGTGGTCCTGTCGGCGAACAAATCCAGGTCGTTAAAGAACTCGCCGGTCTGTTCGCGGTTGTAGCTGTAGGTCCAGAGCAGGCTGAGCCCTTTGGAGAACTGCCGCTGCACGCGGAGCTGTAAGGCCTGATAGTGATCGTCGCGGATATGGCCGCAGAAAGCTTCCCACCGATACGGCTTGCCGGTAGCGCAACGGGCCGGGAAACTTGTCCGGAGTCAGATAATTGTAGAAGGGGTTCGCCACGCTGCGGTCCAGCGCGCCCTTGTAGGTATAGGTGAGATTGGGATCCACCATGTTGAGCGGCTTGGAATAAGGCACGTTGGAAGACCGATTGATGAACCACGTCGCTTCGAGCATCGTGTTGCCGGGGATCTGCTGCTGCACCGTAAAGTTGATACGGTAGCTCGCCACTGTGTTGAAGTCTTGAGCGTCCCAGGCGGCCTTGTCCCCAAGGTTCTGATAGCGGCCCAGGGATTTCTGAAGAGGAAGGATAATCGGGTTCTTGGAGTTAAACGGATCGCCGAGCTGGGTAACGGGAATGCCTTCGACCAACGGAGCCGTATAGGTTTGCGCCGTGTATCCGTAGAATGGAGGATCTTGTGTCTCGAACGCCTGAGCCATAGCCACTGGAGTAATGTAGCGGGCAAAACCCACGCGGAGGGCTGTCTTGTCGGTGGCCCGGAATGCCAGGCCCAAACGGGGTTCGAGGCTCCTCTTGCTGGTCCGGAACATGGATCGGTGGCTGCTGTCGCTGAAAATCCATGCGCCGTTATAGACCGGAGGCGACTGGCGCAGGGCCAAAACCTCTGCCGGCAGCACCGGAGGATTGCTCTGCATCTCGGGAACCGAGTTCGTTAGATCCAGGTACCTGGAAATCCGGTCAGCGTCCTCTTTGGGGGCCGTTTCGTATTCGTACCGCAGCCCGAGATTCACCGTTAGCCTGGAGGTCATCTTGATGTCATCGTGGAAGAACGGCGCGTAGGAATTGACCACCAGGCGGCGCGGCGCGATGTATTGAGCACTAGAGCTACCGTCGAGAGCGCCCAACAGGAAAGTGGCCCAGGGGGATCCGCTGAGCAGTGTGTTCGGCTGTACGAAAGTGTCGGCCGTAAGCTCCGGCCCGAATTTAAAGTCGGCGAGGTCCGGATACTGGATCAGGCCGAACTGGCGCCGGTATTGCAGACCGAACTTCATCTCGTGCTTGCGCTGAATATGCGAGAGTTTGGCACGGAAACTGGCGTTTTTGGGGTGCTCGATCCAGTAGAAACCGTGACCGATAGAAGCATCGCCGATATTGAGGGCTGGGTAATAAATCTGCGGCAGGTCCTTGATATATGGCGTGTACCAGCCACTCGGCCAGAAGCTAGCGAGATCGCCAGGGTGAATCTCGACATTCGGCGCATAATAATCATCATGGATCGAGCCGTAGCTGCCGCCGACGTTAAACACCGTTCCCGGGCTGATCACATACACGCTCTCGCCATCCGCATTCAGGGCGTACATCGTACCCCCATCCCATCCGGTGAGCGCGCGCGACTTTACGCTGTGCAATTCCTCGATCGTGTTGTGGAACTGGCTGAAGCGGCCGAAGATTCTCCATTTGTCGCTGATGTTCCAGTCTGTGCGGTTTGAGAAATTCCAATACTTCAGATTGAAGATCCAGGTCTCTTTCCAGTTATTTACACCCGTGATGTCATCGCCCGGATTGTTCGGCTTCCAAATGTCCTGCATGAATTCTAAGGCTGTCGGATCCAGCCGGTTCTGCGGAATGATGTTGCCAGGGAACGGCGTCCGGACGTACTGGTTGGTGTTCGGGTCCAGCCGCGTCGTCCAGGGGTCGTAAATCGTGCGGAGCCCGCCCTTGGCGTTCAGCGACTTCGAGAAGTCGCCGGTCCGCTCGAGATCCGTCGGCATGGTCATGAAATTCGTCCGGGGTTCGCGTTTCCGCCACTGCTCCCACGCGGTGAACGTAAACAGCTTGTTCTTCTTGATGGGATTGCCGAGCGTGCCGCCCCAGATGTGGTTGCGCACCTGGTTGGGCTCGTGCGTGACCGCATTGCTCACCGCATTGAATACCGGGTTCCGGCCGAAGTAGTAAGCTGTGCCGTGGAAATCGTTTGTGCCGGAGCGCATCGAAAGACTCAGCGTGCCCCCCGCGCTGTTGCCGAACTCGGCGTCGACGCTGTTCTGCTGGATCGAAAACTCCTGAACTGCGTCCATCGAGGGGGCGTACGAGCCCTTAATGCTCATCATGAGCGGCGCACCATCAAGTAGCAGGTCGTTTTTGCCGCTTGTGCTGCCGCCGACATCGATAGAACTCGAGGACCACATGAAGAACGGATTTCGGTCGGCCCAATACCGGTTCACAACCGCCGGGTTGAGCAGAGCAAGTGTAAACGGGTTGCGGGCCAGGACGGGCAGTTCGGTCAGCATCTTCCGGTCGACCGTGTTCTCCATGGTCGACGTGTTGAACTGGACGCCGGGCGCAACTTCGCCAACCTTGACCTGCTGGCTTACGCTTCCAAGAGTCAGAACGGCATTGACTGTTACGTCGCCACGCACTTGAACCTGAACGTTTCCCTGTGCGAACTTGTTGAACCCAGTTTGTTCCACGGTAACCGTGTACGTCCCGGGCTCGACGAAATCGAAGATGTACCGGCCGTTGGTGGCGGTTTCCCGCGTCGCACTGATTCCGGTGTTGACGTTGGTGAGCGTCACCTTAGCGCCAACGATCACAGCCTGACTCGGATCGGTCACGTCGCCCTGTATCATCGCTCGGTAGTCCTGCCCTCGCAAGACTCCGAGGAATGGCATCGAGATCAGAAAGGCGGCAAATAAAA
>QHZC01000154.1:2094-12021 GCA_003224515.1 Acidobacteriota bacterium | reverse complement strand
GACGTCATAGATGGAAGCAATTTCCAGATCCTGCTTGCCGGCGGCCGCCGCCAGGACCAAGCGGCAGCGCAAGGCCACCTGCTGCGGCGTGCTGGGCGCCGCTTCCCACCGGACCACTTGCGCCAGATCGTCGGCGGCTAAGCTTACAAGCGGGCTGATTCTGGCCATGCGTACACACATATCATACTGGCCGCAATATGTCTATCTATTTATGATACATACGACTAGCGGGGACCGTCGCCTCCGAACAACATCTGCCTTATCCCTGCAGTGTCCTCTTCCAATTGAGGGTTTTGCTCCCGGATGCGGCGGAAAATGTCCGATTCCGCGGCGGCGTCGTTCGCCCGGCCTAGTTTTCGGTAGGCGATCATCAGTGAATAATGAGCTTCAGCCAAGTCGGGCCTCAATCGGATAGCTTCTTTCAGTTGCTCGACGGCTCTATCCGGCTCCTCCTCTTCAAGCGCAATCTTCCCTGCCAGGGCATGAGACGAAGCATCATGGGGATCGAGTCGTAGGGCTTCCGAGACAGCCTGCCGCCTCGCTTCCCTATCTCCAGGCCTCGCCATGCGGGTTACATCAGCCAGGTAGTAATACGCACTCCCGGTTCTTTCCCCTAGGGCAATCGCTGTCCGGAGAGACTGCAAAGCTTCTTCCGGTTTTCGGTGGGTTGCCTGGATGATGCCTCGTATCAGGTAGCTCCGGCCCCATTCTGGCCATTGCAACTGGATCTTCTTTAGGAGGTCGTCCGCCTGCTCCGTCTTTCTGACCAATTCCAGAACCACGGCTTTGGTCAGAAGAAGGTCTGCGTCGTCAGGCACGATCTTCGTGGCCTGCTCCAGCAACACCAACGCCTGCTGATCCCTGTTGTGCTTAAGCAAGTACAGCGAGGCCCAGAAGTACAAATCAGCTCGCTTCGGCTCCATTCGGAAACCGGCGTTCAGGGAGTCCACGGCGTCCTCGAATCGGCCCAACGCATCCAGGACCTTAGCCCTCAGGAGATAGACGTCCCCATTGCGATTTGCAGCTGAGATCTTCTCGATCTCCGTCAAGCTCTCCTCCGGGTCGGCCGAATAGAAGGCAGCCACCGCGAGGTCGAGCCGGTTGTCAATGGAAGGATCTGTGGCCACAAGCTGGGTCAAAAATTCGCGCGCTAAGGCGTACTGCTTATGTTCCATGAGCGCCATCGCACTCTCGCTCAGTACCCGGTTCCCTGGTGACAGGGCTAGAGTTTCCCGAAAGGCTGCCAGTGCCTCCTCTGCTTTACCGTCGTTGAGGAGCAGCGCTCCCATCTGGGCTTTCAATTCTGGATCAGACGGACTGGCTGCCACGGCACTCGTCAGGTTCCGCCGAAAATGCTCTCGTTGTTCTGCCGGGTCTAGTCCCAGGTAGTCGAAGATCTGCGCCGAGGCCTTCAAAGGCGTACGGTCAGGCTCAGCGGTTTTCAGTTTATCGAGTACGCCCGCGGCCTCTTGATTCTGACCCACCCTTCGCAGTGCTCGATGGAGCTGCGTTAGCACTCCCCTATGCTCGGGAGCCAACTCTTGCGCGCGCCGGAGATATCCGACTGCCTCGGCTGGTTTGTCCAATTCCAGATAGGTCCGCCCTAGTTGCAGCAGTGCCATTGAGTTTTTAGGCTCGCGCTCAACGACAGACTTCAGGTCGGGTAGCGCTTCGGTCCAGTTTCCTTCTAGGCCCAGTAGCCATCCGCGCGCCTGCCTTGCCACTGTGAAATCCGGTTTCAAACGCAAGGCTTCGTCGAGGTGTTGCAACGCTTGGCTTGTGACGCCAAGTGTTCCACACAGGCCTAACTCAAAGTGGCCAACGGGATCGCGCGAGTACTGTTTGACGTACCACTCCAAATCGGGGAGCCCTTTTTTCATTCTGCCAATCCTGCAGTAGGTAAATCCCCGCTCGCGGCGCGCGGTATGATCGTCGGGTTGTAGCTTCAGATATTCTTCATAAGCATCCGCTGCGCCGCTAAAGAAACCGGCTTCCTCGTACATCCGGGCTAGGTAGACGAGAAGATCCGGTCTACTAGGAGCCAGGCGGCGAGCCCGCGCCAACAGAACCAGTGCGGTTTCACTGTCGCCCTTTGCCGCGTATACTCGGCCGAGATTGAAAATCGATTCCACGTCATCGGCACTTTGCTGCACTGCGACTTCGAACACCCTTTGCGCCCGGTCCAAGTGGCCGGCACGGAGCGCCGCAAGGCCCACGTTGTGAAGGATGTCGACATTGGCAGGATCTGTCTCGAGGGCTCGTGAGAATGCAGCCTCCGCTCGATCGTACCTACCCCACTCTGCTAAAGCCCCACCCAATGAAAAGGCAAGGCGCGCGTCCCCAGCCTCATCTTGCTCGAGCCGGTCAACAATGGCCATGGCCGCATCTGACTGTCCGGCCGAATGGAGGCAGCGCGCTCGCAGAAGCTGGACTGCGATACCGCTTTGATCCGAGGGCTTCAAAGTTTCCAGATAATGCAACGCTTCGGCCCCCTGATTGTGGGAGAGTGCAATTCGGGCGAGTTGCAGGATAGCGTTTGCGTGTCCGGGCTCGATGGCCAAAACCTGGACAAATGCTCTCCGGGCCTGGTCCTCATTCCCTCGCGCCAGATGATGATTCCCGAAGTTATTCCATAAGCCCGCGGAACGCGGCGCGAGCTTCAGCGCGCGCTGGTGGAATGGCTCCGCCTCGTCGTAATCCTTCTTCGCGTCCAGAACAAGGGCCAGCAGGCCCAGCAGGTCCGGCCTGTCCGGCTCGACAGCGGTGGCGCTGCGCAACTTCTGCTCAGCTTCGGCTAGTCGTCCCTGCTGGAATGCGGACGCGGCCTCGGCGTAGACGTCGCGAGATTCGGTTTGGCCCAATGCAGCAGGGCCTGCCGCGCATGAGTACAGGCAGAGTGCAAGGCCGATGGATCTTACGCATGGTGTTTTCACGGCCAGAAAGCAAACCCCGCCGTTGTCAAAAACGGTTTACCCGCTTAACTGACTGGCGCCGGGGATTCTATCTTACCAATAAAGCTTCAGCGCCAGTTGCACCTGCCTTGGTGAGTTGGCCTGAGAGGTGATTACCCCGAAATTGCCCGAATTCAGCGTTGCATTCGGCCCCGCGAACTGCGGGTGATTCAAAACATTATACGCCTCGGCGCGAAATTCGAGTCGCGAACCCTCTCGCATTGCTGCGAGGCTGAATTCCTTGAAGAGAGACACCGCACCCGTTCTGGTGCCCGGCATGCGCAAATTCGGCATGACTTTAGGTGCGTTGCCAATGGTGTAAAGATCGGGCGCGACCACCACTTCCGGGTTTGCGAAGTATTGATCCAGATTAAGGCCACTGGCTCTCCTCAACGTGCCGGTTAGGTTCGGACGCTGCGGACCATAGGTCGGGATGGGTGTTCCCCCGCCCTGTAGACCCAGAATAACCGGCTGTCCCTTGTCAAAACGCCAGATGCCATTCGTCTTCCACCCGCCGATGATCGCGTTCACTACCGGGCTCATGGAGCCGCCCAAACGCTTCCCGCGTCCGACGGGGAGTTCGTAGACATAGCTGAATTGAAGGATCTGCGAAATGTCAAACTGGGACAGCGAACGATCCAGTTTGCGATTATTTGGGTCCTGGAGAACGTTACTCAGTGAGCCGCCGAGCCAAGTCAGGCCGCCTCCTCCTACTGAGGAGTCGTCGATCGATTTCTGGTTGGTGTAGGTGAAGAGGAACTGCAACGTTTTGGATACGCTCTTCTCGGCGCGTAACTGGAATGCGTGATAAATAGAGTTGGCCCAGGGCGGATCCGTTGCGGTAACACCCGTGAACTGCGGGTAGGGGGTAGTTAAGGCCCAACGTTGCACGGTGGGAGCCGAAAGGCCACTGCTGGGGTCAGTGATGATCCCCGCGAAGGGGTTTGTCACGTATGTGTTGTAGTAGTCGGGATTGGCCACGAAAGCCGCGGCTTGTGCTGAGGTTAAGTGATCGAGATTGCCGGCGTTGCCAAAGTACAGGTGAGTTCCTTTCTTGCCCACGTATGTGGTCTCCACCACGACACTGCCAGGCAAAAGGTGCTGAATTCCAAACGTCCACTCCTGCTCGTATGGCCGCGCGTTTCGGCTCGGAATCGGGCCGGCGATTGCGATGCCGACATCCGTCAAGAGTCCCAGGCTGGCGCCCGTTGGCGGCCTGGGACCGCCGTGGAACGGATCACTCAGGAAACTCCAGGGCGTCGTGTTGTCGTTCTGGTAAGTGTCCAGCCAGTTCGTCTGCTCCACGAAACCCTGGTCGCTGATGCCTGTCCCAGCCGCGGCCCCTTTATTTTGGCTGTAAAAAATGCCGTAACCGCCGCGAAGTACCGTATGAGGTTTCACTTGGTACGCGATCCCAAAACGCGGTCCCCAGCCATTATAGTTGTTCTCATACGGCGCGCGATGATTACTGTCGGCGTATTGTAAGCCGCCCTTCAGGTTCGGCATTCCTGGCACTTGCAGCGGGGAGGGAGCGTCTGGATTAAGCCAGCTAATGCGGTTGGCACGTTCCGTTCTTGGTAGGTCAAGATCGTACCGCAAGCCAATGTTCAACGTCAGCTTGGGTGTGACCCGCCAGTTGTCCTGCGCAAAACTCCCGATGTTCCAGTTCTGAGTGGCCGCCGCATAATCAATTTCGTAAGCGCCCCAATTGCCCTGCGCCCCAGCACCGATCATCAGTCCCGCCATGGCGTCGCCGCCGCCGGACCAAGGCTGCTGGGATGTGGTGTTGTAGTCGAATGTGTAGGTGCCGGCAGGGATCCCGGGGAAAAATATATTGACCCGGCGCAACCGACCTTCAGCGCCAAACTTCAGTTCGTGAGCGCCCATGGTACGGCTCAATGTGCCAATCAGGTGATGGGTTTCCTGACCGTATTTCAGATACGTCCAGGCCTGTGTGCCTATCGAGTTGTTGCCGCCCTCCGAGCTATATTCGGCCACAGTAATGGAGGGTGCGGCGCGGATGCCGGCGGCCTCAATATAAGCAGGCATTCCGAGATCCTTGACTGGGTCGAAGTTTGGGAAGTCGGCCGCTGAGCCACCGTGATCGAAAGAGAAAGCGCGCGTCAAACCTAGCGACACAGTCAGCAGCGTCTTCGGGCTGAATGTATGCGTGAAGTTGATTGCCAGCAACTTGGGCCCGCCGTTTGAGAGTCCCGAAGAATAAGCATCACCAACATTTCCGAACAGGTTGGCAGGTTTGGTATAGCCGGTGCCATAGGAGAATTTGCCGCTCAACGTGGTGGCGTCGGTGAAACGGTGATCAATTTTAACGTCAATTTGGTCGTTTACGTTCTTGTCCGCACCCGTGCCAACCCAGTTGTTCAAGTAGTTGTATGCACTTGTGCCGACTTTCAGATTCGGAAGGGGATACAACTGCATCATTTTGAAACCCACCGGATCGATCAGGTTTCCAGGCCCGTTTGGGATGGGATGAACGCTGGCAAGATTTGAATTGCCGGGACTCGTATAGGTGGCCAGGTTGTTAAAGGGGATGAAGTTCTGTCGCACCGGACCACCCTGGCTCGGGTCGTAAACACCCGTGTACGGATCCCAGAGCTGGCCGGCGAACGTGTTGTTACCGTTTGCGTCATCAGTGATGCACATTCCCGATGCGTCAAAGTGGCCGGGCTGACCGTTTGCGTCGGTCTGATAACCGCACAGTTCGCCGAAGTCTCCTGCGCGCTCGGCGCCGCTAGGCACTCCGGCATTTTTGGTGACGGACGTGCTGGCGCGGCTACCCTCGTAGTCAAAGAAGAAGAAGGTGTGGTTCTTGCGGATCGGTCCTCCCACCGTGACACCGAAATCGTTCCAGCGCACCGGTGCAATCTTTATGCCCGCGGCATTGTTGAAGAAGTTGTTGGCGTTCAGCTTGTCATTCCGCAGGAATTCATACGCGCTGCCATGAAAGTCGTTGGTTCCAGTGCGCGTCACTACATTCACGACCGTCGCTCCGCTGAAACCGATTTCCGCGCTGAAATTCGACTGCTGCACCTTGAACTCCTGCACGGCATCGACCGAGGGAGTGTAGAGAGGATTCACGATGGCGGTGTTCTGCTCCACTCCTACGGTGCTGACCCCGTCGATCAGGATATCGGCTTGAGCATTACGGCTTCCATTCGAGATCCAGTTGTTGGCCATGTTGTTGGGTCCGAATGTATTCCCGGCAGGCTGGTTGATTCCAGGCGACAACATCGCCAGGTCGAACACCCCCCGACCGACGAGCGGAAGGTCATTTATCAGCGTCCGGTTCAGGTTCTGCCCCGTGACGGCATCCTCAGTGGCGAGAACCGGGGACTGCCCGGTGACTTCGACCGTTTCCTGGGCAGTGCCTACTTGCAGCGACACGTTCAGGGTCAGATTCTGATTCACTTCAAGGATGATCTCGTTTTGAACCTCTGAACGAAATCCCGCGGCCTCCACTCGGATGCCATATTTGCTAGGCGGCAGGGCGCGCAGTACATAACGACCCGATGTGTCTGTCGTGGCGGAATACTTCAGACCTTTATCGATATCGGTTAGGACCACTGAGGCATTGGGAACGACGGCGCCAGAAGGATCCTGAATTGAACCCGTTATTGAACCTGTATAAACCTGGGCGCGTGCTGGGCCCGCAAAAAATAAAGAAAGGCAAATAAAAATGAAAAGAAGACAAGCGAAGGGCCGCATTCCGGCCCGGAGCGTTAACTGGTTCCGGAAGGACATCATACGACACCCCCTAGCGACAACTAGTGGGCACATACTAATGCCAGAATCTCGCATTTATCAAGCTAATTTCCGTGCAAACCTTTTTGCACTTACCATGCCTCGCGTTCATGGGTGAGCGGAATCACATTTTTCTTCGGGGGAGCCTGCCTCAGATGAAATGCGCGGGGAAAGGCGCAAATAGCACCTGAAGCGTCTAAGTCGCCGGCCACGACGCGGCGAGGCGCTTCATTTCTCAGAGTGCGTTTGCCAATACGCCTGGTGACCGATGTAGTCATCGTCGGCCAAGTTCGAGATGATTAGCCGCCTAACCTCAAGCGGGTTGATCGTACCTTGACGCCTATAGACGACCTCCCCACCAGGTCGGATCAACGTTGTATAAGGTAGGGCGGCATTCCAATCTGCATCGAACGCCGCCAGCAGCAAATAAATATCGGTAGAACCCAGAAGAAGGTTCCGGCTCGTAGCGTGAAGTTTATTCAGCACAGAGAGCACGCCCGGCTTTTCATCTGGATAGTTGATGCTGACCGTGACAACCTCAAAGGCGCGGTGACCGTACATGCGATAAATCGTCTGGAAATCCGGCATTTCCTGTTGACATGGGCCGCACCACGTGGCCCAGAAGTTCACGAGCAATAACTTACCAGTTGGATTTTTTCGTAAGCTCTTCAATTCCTCCGCGCTTGCAAGCAGCAGCTGCACGGACTTACCTTCGATCTCCGCAAGCTCTTCCTTGCGCCCCTCTTCTTTGTACAGCCATTTCGTGGAGCAGCCCACCGAAGGAGTTTTCGCCAAAGGGACCTGTCTGTCAGCCAAAAGAGCATCGATGGCGGCTCGCGCGTCCCGGCTGGTGACCAAAGGCTCGCGCGGATTGTTATCGACGCGTCCTTGATAGCGGAGCTTCCGCTCGGCATCAAAGATGAAAAGATGAGGAGTCGCGGACGGCCCATAAGACTCGGAAACCTTCTGGGTCTCGCCGTCGTAGAGATAAGGGAAATTGAAGTGACGATAAGCAGCTCGCAGCTTCATCTCTTCGAATGAGTCACCAACATCGGTGTATCCCATCTCGTCCAACCTGACAGCATTTGGATTATTTGGTTGGATTGCGACTAGCACCACACCGCGTTCACGATAATCAGCGGCCAGCTGCTTGATGCGGCTCTCATAGAGTTGGGCTGTCGGGCAATGATTACACGTAAACACTATTACCAGGACTTTGCTCGCCGCATAGTCTTTGAGGCAGTGCGTCTCGCCATCGATGCCAGGGAGGCAGAAGTCTGGAGCCGAAGCCCCTATTGGCAAGGTTGGAGGTCCAGGCTCATCCGCAATCGCTGACACACCTAATGTGGCAAGAGCCAGCAAACACAGGACGCTGAACAGAAACGCTTTGATTCTAGCGCGACCTAGAGACACAGCGCACGCCGCCACGGAACATGCGCTGGGAAAGTCTCGTCTCGAGAGTTCCATGGACATGATTCTCTCCCCCTATTTCGAGAAAGCACCCCTCTGCCCTCCGCGCCTGGGGGAAAACTTCGTTCGCGAAAAGGAAGGGACGGCTTCACCGCTAAGCCATTTCAGCAGCACTAGCGGACGGCTTTAAGAAACGACAGCAGGTCCGCCATCTGCCCAATGCTGATCTGCTTCTCAAGCCTTCTGGCATCACCGATACCTTGCTGACATAGTTTTGATGTCCTGGCGAGGAATGACAACCTCCCTCCCTTGCTCTTGCCTTAGGGTGATCGTAGGACACGCTCGTACATCCTTCTCCGATCATTATCCGTTCCTCCAGGTGTGTTCCCTCTGTGCGCATCTGTTGGTTGGTCCGACCCATCTGCACAAGACCCGTTCGGTACAAAAGCAACTTCTAGCGGAATGCTGCTCCCAAAGCGTCCACGAGCAGGCGCACGGCTGTCTGGGCCGTCCGCCCGCTCGGATCGCGCATCGGGTTCACCTCGACAATGTCGAAACCCACGAGCTTTCCTTTCTTCGCGACCCCCTTGAGCAACCCGTTGATTTCGCTGAAATTCAGCCCGTCGGGTTCTAAGGTTCCCGTACCCGGAGTGAGCGCTGGATCCATCACGTCCACATCGAGAGTGATGTAGACGTTCTCGTTTTCGCTCACCTCGATTTGCGCTAGGGCGTTTTCAATTCCCTCCCTGTGAATCGCCTCGGCGGTTATCACGTGCGTGCCGCTCTTGCGTGCGTTCCCGATGGACTCATCATCGTTCGCCAAGCCACGCATACCGACCTGAATGATCCTCTTCACCGTCTTAAGCTTCGCGGCGCGATTCACCCAAGACGCATGATCGAGATTTCCGGGCGCCCCGTTCCAGGTGTCCAGGTGAGCGTCAAAGTGCACGATCGTGATCGGCATATCGAATGCGCGCACCACCGGAAACGTAATGCTGTGGTCGCCCCCCAAGATGATCGGAAAACTCTTTTTCAAAAGAATCTTTCGCACCGCCCCGGTGATCTTGTCGTCTGTCTCGGCAGGAACGGTCGGCATCACCTCGACGTTGCCGACGTCCACCCATTTCTTTCCCTTCAATGTGGTCTTGTTTCCGTCGATGTAGACAAAGCCTTCCGTCAGTTCATGGCTGTATTCTTGCGACGCCTCCCGCAGCCCGCGCGGGCCGTAACGCTCACCGGGCCAACCCCAGGTACCCTCGTCAAACGGCACGCCAAGAACAGCAAAGTCGGCTTTAATTTCATCCAGATTCTTGTTGAGCGGCGCACCCAGAAAGGTTGGAACATCGACGAACGTGGGCACCGCCTGACCCGATGCTGACGGGGCCAAAAGGGCAGAGAAACCCAACAATACGAATGCAAGCCTTGGCATAGGATTTCCTTGAGTTTCAGTGGTCAACGGCTTCGACTCTTTGCCACACGCATGTCGCGTTTCGCGGACAACTGATGATGATGTCCGCGAGAACGGTCCGCCCATTTCATTTTGCATGGTACACCGTCTTGCCGCCCTCCATAGTCCATATGACTTTCGTGTCCCGGAGCTCCTCCGGCGAAACCGTCAGGACATCGTGATCCACCAGAACAAGATCTGCCTGCTTTCCTGGGGCGATCGAACCAATGATGTCCTGCTGGTTCATGGCAAGCGCGGAATTTCTCTTGTAGGCGTAAAACATGGCTTCTCGAGGCATTCGCTGGGAAAGATCTAAGACGCCTTCGGGACCCTTACGTGTTTCTGCCTGATAAATCG
>QHZC01000154.1:0-2032 GCA_003224515.1 Acidobacteriota bacterium | reverse complement strand
CCCTTACGTGTTTCTGCCTGATAAATCGCGAGAAATACATTCGCGCTCGAAACCGGCCAGTCACTCGCCCCCGAAACGATGGCGCCGTTGTCCAGGAGTGACCTGGCCGGATATTGCCACTGATATAAGGCCGGATCAAGATGCGGTTTCACAAGTTCGATGGTATCTTCCTCTGCGCTTGCCCAAAGAAGCTGAAGGGCTGCGATGACGCCGAGCTGGCGGAAACGAGGAAAATCCTCGGGATCCGCAAATTGGACGTGGGTAAGCGTATGCGGCAAACCGCTGTTGCCGTTCGCTTTGCGTGCTGCTTCTATCCCGTTAGAGACTCCTTTACCGCTCGATCTCCGAGCGCATGCACGTGCACGATGAGGCCCTGCTTGTCCGCTGCGATCGCGAGTTCTGCGAATCGTGCGGGATCGAAGAGCAGTTCTCCGTTCTTTCCGGAGCTGCGATAAGGCTTCGACATCGCAGCCGTCTGGGATGGGAATTCGGCGACGCCGTCCGCAAAAATCTTGACACCGGAAATCGTGAGGTTTGGCACGCCCTTGAACTCCTGTTGGAGTTTCTGAACCCGCGCCAGCTCCTCAGCTGGCTTGCGAGCGAAAACCTGAGGGAACGCCGCAACGTGAGCGGTCAACTCACCGCGTTCCGACAATTGCCGGTAGGTCGCCAGCACGGATTCGTCGGCCAGAGGGTCAAGCCACGACGTAATTCCGAAGCTGTGGTTGTACTGAAGAGCCGCGCGGCCTGCTTCGAGAAGTTGTTCCTTTGTTGGAGCGGGCAAACTTCCCTCGATCTTACCGAGCCCGACATCGACAAGAAAACCATTTGGTTCGCCATCTGGGCCAAGACCGTAGTATCGGCGCTCCGTCTCCGGCAGGTGACTGATGAAGTCCTTGGTGATCCCGGCGCAGCAATGCACGATTCGCCTAACCGGTGTGATAGTCCATTCCTGAAAGAAAGACAGGCAGGTCGGTATACGCTCCTACACTGAAGCGCAGGTTCAATGCGTCTGTTTTCGACCAGAAGGCCAAAGGCATGCCGCTGATGGACAGGACATTACCTCGCATTCCTTTGCCAGTTTTCTTTGCCTCAGCGACGAAAGTGACCAGATCATCCATCGATTGGACTTTATCGCTGACATCGGCGGAAATAAGAGAGAGTCCACCCTGAACGGAATGGCTATGGCTGTCTATCAAACCCGGAAGCAACCATTGTCCATGGAGATCGACAAGCTCTGCTTGCTTGCCAACTGCTTTCTCAACATCCACCCGACTACCTACCCCAACAATTTTGTCGTTGCGGATAGCCACCGCTTCAGCGTAAGGATGATCGGGTTCAGCAGTGAAGATTCGCGCATTATAGAAGATGCGTTCTGGCGCATCGTCAGCAACAGCTATTCTGGTCCCAAAAAACAAAGCGACGACCAGAATCGCCAACAAAAGATAGTTATGGCTCTTCATTCAGAACCTCTCTCATTCGGGATTTGTCGGACTGCAATTAATTTCAGCCTTCACTCCAGCAAGCTAGAGACCGCTGCCGCTTGGTGAAAATTCCAGAAGATTGGTAACATCAGGGAACACAAGTCGATGCGAGTGAATGGGTCGAGGCGGTGTCGCCAAAATCCAGGCGACAATCCCATGAAGAAAAAGACGATCACGCGGCACGACGGTAAACAACATCTCCGCTTCCTCACGGTAGGACAATCCGCGCGCATTCTAGGCATCAGCCCCTCCACACTCCGGCTCTGGGAAAGCGTCGGACTTGTGACCCCGGCGCGCAGTTCGGGGCGCTTTCGCCTGTACACGCCCGAACTCCTCGAAGTGCTAAAACGGATCAAGTACCTACATGACGTCAAAAGACTCAACGTTCCTGGAATCAAAGAGGCCATGGCCCAAAGCCTGCCCGTCAAAGCGAGCACCGATGGAAGTAAAGTTCCCGATTTCGGACCCAAGCTGCGAAAATTACGCAAAAGACAGGGCCTGAGTTTGGCAGAAGCCGCAGAACACGCAGGAGTTTCTGCAGGGTTCCT
>QHZC01000153.1:12390-17330 GCA_003224515.1 Acidobacteriota bacterium | reverse complement strand
GCAAAACGAGACGCCTCGCCAAGCGCGTTTCTGGGGGAAGGAAAAATGATAAAACCTTTACTGAATGCCGCTTTTCCGAGTTGAGGCGAGGGGGCGACGATCAAAAAATTAGGGCAGAGCGAAAGTCTGCCCTGCTAATTCGTAAACTGAGGCTAGCCAGCACGCTCGGTGATGCCACCTCTTTCCTTGCGGGCTGGCAAACGACTCTTGATAACCCAAAACAGGATGGCACCTGCGACAATCGACAGCAGACTCGCCGTCTGCGCATTCGAAAGTCCGAAAAACGATCGCGGGTTGATGCGGATGAATTCAATCAGGAATCGGGCCGCGCCCGTCAGGATCAGGTAGCCGCAGAAGATTTCTCCCTTGGGCCGGACGCCAATCACTGCTTTCTTTCCCATGTGCCACAGGAGCGCCGCGATCGCCAGCCAAACAAAAAACTCATAGAGCGGCGTCGGATGCACGCGCTGCGTCGTCGGCACGACGCCGTTAGGAAAACTCATGCCCCAGGGCAGCGTCGTCGGCACGCCATAATCACCGTCACCCGACAACAAGCAGCCAATGCGCCCGATGGCGTAACCAACCGCCGCCGCCGGCGAGCCTAGGTCCATGAATTCAAGTGCCGGAATCCCAAAATGCCGCGCCAGAAACACGAGCGCCACAAAACCGCCAAGGAATCCGCCGAACCAGGCAAACCCAAACCGGCTGATCAGCACTGACGGACCGGCAATCAACTCGCGGGGGCTCTCCAAAACGTGATACAGGCGTGCTCCCGCCAGGCCCGAGAGTCCTGCAATGCCGATGATAAGAAACCCTTCGTCGTGATGGCTGGGCTTGCCGCCACTCTTCTGGTAGCCGCTCTTTGCGAATTGTGCGCGGCGGCGGTCAAAATCTGCCTGCAAGACGTATGCGGCGGCCAACAGGCCGGTGGCAACCATGAGGCCGAAGGTCGGAATTGTGAGCGGCCCAAGATGGAGAAAAGGAATCATCGGTAGCAGAATCCTTCGCCTTCAAAAGTATACACGGGGGCTCGGTCGCCCCCGAGTGCCGGTCTCATTCGAACGCTGATTTCTCCCTCGTTGTTGCTGAAACTTTCCGAATAGTTTTGCAGTTTACCTCCGGACATGCAGGACGATCCCGAGACCGACCCAGACGCCGAATGCGATCCATTCCGCGGGTGAAAAGTGCCCGGGGAATGCGGGCAAGACTTTCATTAGGAAAAGCAGCAAGGAAACGGCTATCCCCAGCCCGGACACGATCCGCATCGATATGCGTTTCTCCACGATCCAGAACGAGAGGCACGCGGCGAACCATCCCAAGGCCGACGCCATCGAACCCACTTCCGTGACGGGAACGAGGAGTGCATCGCCCAGAAGAAGACCGGCCAGCGTTCCTGCCGTAATGCCAAGAATGGCCACGGAAGGTGTCAGGAATTTTTCGTGAACTTCGCCAAAGCGCGGAAGAATGGACCGGCGGCGGCCATAGGCGAACAACAAACGGCTGGAGGCGACGAAATTGCCGTTGAAACATTGAAACAGCCCGAAGAGGGCCATGATCACAATCAATCGGACCGGCCACTGCGCTCCCAGCACCTGTTCAAACGCGATCGCGGTTGCAAATCGTTTCCCAATCAAACCTTGCCAGGGCGCAACGTAGGCCACCGCTGTGACGGCAAGGACGTAAAAACCCGCACCCACGAGGACTGCCATCATGATGGCGTGAAAAAATCCTCTCGAACGAAATCCCGGATGAGCTTCCTCCGCCACTTTGGGCACCGATTCGAATCCAGTCATGAAATACGGCACAATCTGGAGGGTGAGCAGGATTGACACAAAGGGAGTCGTGCGAAACGCCGGATGAAAATTGGCAGGAGCGCCACGAACGGCGCTGATGCCCAAGAGGAGAACGAAGAGAAGGAGCACGATCGCCGTCGTCCAGTTCTGAAAACTGGCGCTCCAACGGATGCCCCGGTAGTTCAGGACCGCAAGAAAAATCGTAAGCCCGACGCCCAACACCAGGCGCGGCAGGAAAACGGGCTGCCCCGCAACTCGATACACTTCGAGCGAATTCAGCGACGGAAAGATGTACGCCGCAAGCTTCCCAACAGCCACTGCCTCCCACGGGCACACGATGAAGTACGCCAGCAGCATCATCCACCCGGTGAAATAACTAACAACCGGCGGAAAAACCTGAGCGGTGTAGGCGGCCTCGCCAGCAGCGTCCGGAAGCCGCTGCACCCATTGGCCATAAACGTAGCCGACGGGCAGCAGTAGAACTCCTCCGAGAGCAAAACCTAGAATCACGCCGAGTGGCCCGCTGCGTCCGAGCCAGTCGTCCATCAGTACCAGCCACCCGGCCCCGACCATCGTGCCGAATGCGAGCGCGAAGTAATCGGCTAGGCGGAGTTTGCGCGCAAGTGTGGTCATGGCTCCCGGGTAGGACTCGATCTTATGCAGCAAGCTGATCGCAAATTGAGCCCCGCCATGATACACGGATTACAAGCTCTAATGAAAAGCACGAGCGATCAGCCGACCACCGCGCTCCCAGGCTTTGCCTGGATCCCGTGACCGGCACGGTCCTCAGCGAATAGCAGAGGGGCGCAAGCGGGTTCGGCGCCATACGCTTTAAATCAGAAGCCCTGGATGGCTTCCGAGAATGCGGAGCGGTCCAGGGGCCTTCCTTTTCTAGAGTTTTCGCTCCAGCTCATTTTTCGAAGCAGACAACCCTGCTCCAGTCAGCCGTCATCCGTTCACTCATCCTCCTCGGTGCAAGGAGAGATGCTGGTGCGCTGCCTCATCGCGGCGATTTATTCGGGGTCGCTTCTGACCGCTGC
Source organism: Acidobacteriota bacterium (assembly GCA_003224515.1). Lineage (GTDB taxonomy): Bacteria > Acidobacteriota > Terriglobia > Acidiferrales > UBA7541 > Acidiferrum. The sequence goes on along the minus strand of QHZC01000153.1, from coordinate 14,497 downwards.
AACACCTGCAATGCCACAGGCTTGCGCCGTACCCTGCCCGATCCTGGACGAAGTGCGCTTCACGGGACTGCGACGCATCGCCCCCGCCGCAGTTGCCGCTCAGTTGCGATCCCGTGAAGGCGAGCCATTCGACACTGCAAGAATTGACAAAGATCTCCGTGCCCTCGCGCGGCTAGGGTGGTTTGAGTCCATTCAAGTGGAGGAAGCGTCTCCGACTCTCCCGTATCCTCGAGCGTTCAAAAACCAGAAGCACATAGCTCTTATCTTTCACCTGGAGGAGCGACCGTTTCTTTCCAAGTTGGAGTATTCGGGCTCTCGGCTGCTCTCTCGCCAGCAAATCGAAAAAATGCTCGAGGAGAGGAAACTGGCGCCGGGGCTCGGAAAACCGGCCGATCCAATAGCGCTTCAACGGGTCGCCTTCGCGATTCGCTCCGGCCTGAATAAGCTGGGTCACCCGGAAGCGAGCGTTCGAATCGCGCGTGAGGAAGCGAGAAACTATACGCTCGCCGTTCGATTCGAAATCAACGACGGCCCCTTGCTGCGAGTGCGCCGCGTGAGCTTCGATGGCCACCCTCAACTCTCCGCAAAATTATTGCGCGGGCAAATGCGCAACATTGCGCCATGGAAACCGCTGGCCTCGTGGCGCGGCAAAAATGCATTTACCCGCGAAGCGTTTGAAGAAGACCGCCAGCGTATCCTCACGTACTACCAAAACCATGGCTTTCCGGAAGCGCGAATCGGCAGCGCGCGAGTCGCCCCGTCCGCCGAACCATTGCGTCGCTGGCTTCCCTGGCCGCATGAGTCGACGATCGCGGGGCTATCCGTCTCCATCCCAGTGGAAGCTGGCCCTTTTTACCGCTTCGAATCCATCGCAGCGACCGACGCTCTTCTGCAAGTCGCGAAAGAGCGCGGCCGATTGCCCGTCAATCTTCCTGAACGAGACGAAGGCGGCGCCTTTTCTCAGCAGGAGATAGACAAGCTGCGCCGATTGTGGACGACGCGCATTCAACCAAGAAATTCTGAAATCGATCCCATTCCCTCCCATTCCGTGGACGTGATGCGAACTTTCAACCCGGAGAATCGCACTGCGCGCGTTGCCTTCGATCTGAGCGACTCGACGCCGTACATCGTGCAGCGCATCGAGTTTCTTGGACTTCACAAATTCAGCGACCGCTACGTGCGCCGCAGAATTCTCTTGCGCGAAGGTCGTCCGGTCGATGAGCGCGCACTCGAAGCCGGTCTCTTGCGCCTGGCCAGGACGGGATACTTCAAGCCGATCCGCAAAGAAGATATTCGCGTCCAGCTCGACGAAGCCACCCGCACCGCCGACGTCGCAATACGCCTCGAAGAGATTGGCCAGCAGCGCGCTTCGCTGTTGGGAGGCACTGGTCAATTCGGCAGCACGCTGGGCGTCGCCTACGCCGTCTTCGATCTGTTGAATCGCGAGGAGCTGTTTTCGGCGCAACTCGATGGCGGCCCGGAGAGCCTTCAGATCCTGCTCAGCTTCGCAAAGGAAGGAATCTTCGGCACGCGAGCGTCGCTGGCTTTCTCACTTTTTGATAATGTGATTCGTCCGCGGTTCGCAAGCAGCGCGCATGCACCGTTTTTCTCCTCTCACAGCGAAGGGATCAGTGTCCCCTGGACCTTCCCCTTGACCAACACCGACTCCCTCGGCGTCAACTACATCCTTTCGCACACCACCACCGAGTATCCACTCGCCTCTTCCTCAACCGCGCCCGGTGTTACACTTGGCGACGTTCGGTCGAAAGTTTCCAACCGCTCGCTGGGAGTCGCCTGGGCCCGCGACACGGGAAGTGAGCGCGTTCGGTTCGCGAATTCCGCTTCGGGAGGATGGCTCGGAGGTGGCGAGAACATACTCCATTCCTCTGCCGAGTATGCCCGCATTTTCCGCGACCCGTTCTTCTCCCCGGCCGACATGTGGGCCTTTCGCGCGGCCTTCAGCGGCGCAGGCAGCTATCAGGGCGGCATGCCGATTTATGCTCGGCTTTTTTCAGGGGATGAACTCGTGCGCGGGCTTGGTCCCGGGGAGCTTGGCCCTTACGCGGTAGCAGCCAGGATCGCACCCAGTGGCGCAACGATCTATTCC
>QHZC01000153.1:2476-12249 GCA_003224515.1 Acidobacteriota bacterium | reverse complement strand
CGTCCTTCACGGCTCCGCAGGAATCGAACTCCGCTGGACCGTGCCCGGCGTCCAGGTTCCCGTTCGCGCCTACTACGCCGCAAATGTTCTAGGTATGAACCGCTTCCCCCCCCTCTCGGACATTTCTCTGTTTCATGCCCGCAACCGCTTCTCCGCTTTCGGCTGGGGACTCAGCTCGCTGTTCTGACCGCCACGTCTGTACTACACTTCCGAAGCCATGAAACACGACAAGCTCATCAAAGAAGCCTCGCGCCTGGCGGAACCCTTTTGCGTTACGAAGGGCGAGAAGTTTCGACTGAAGGATTGCGACCCCGCTGCCACGACCGGGGTGAAAAACAAACGACACGCGCAAAACATAATCGATGCGCGCGACGGCGTGCTCAACCACCTGCAGGAGAAACTCTATGCGCAAGACTGCTGGGCGGTCCTGGTCGTGCTCCAAGCTCTGGACGCCGCGGGCAAGGATGGCGTGATCAAGCACGTCATGTCCGGCGTGAATCCGCAGGGATGCGACGTTCACGCCTTCAAGGCACCGAGCAATGAAGAGTTGGACCACGATTACCTCTGGCGATCGCATAAGCGCATTCCTGAGCGCGGCAAGATCGGCATTTACAATCGCTCCTACTACGAGGAAGTATTGGTCGTGCGCGTGCATCCATCGTTTCTGAGAGCCCAAAAGTTGCCCGACGGACTGGTCAAAAAGCATATCTGGGTCCAGCGCTACGAGGACATCAACGCGTTCGAAGAGTACTTGACTCGAAATGGGGTGGTGATTCGAAAATTCTTCCTGCACGTTTCAAAAGAAGAGCAGAAGAAGCGGTTCCTCGAGCGGCTGGAGGATCCGAAGAAGAACTGGAAGTTCTCCATGGCGGACGTCAACGAACGCGGCTTCTGGAAGGATTACCAGGAAGCTTACGAGGAGATGATCCAGAATACGGCAACGAAGCACGCTCCGTGGTTCGTGGTTCCTGCGGACAGCAAGTGGTTTACGCGGCTGATCGTAGCTTCCGCGATTATCCAGGCACTCGACGAACTCCATCTTTCTTTCCCAGAGGTGGACAAAGACAAAAAGAAAGAGCTGGAAGCCGTCCGCCAATCCCTGCTCGCCCAGAAGGATTAGCGCTCCCTGCCCTTTGTAGGGACGCAGCACCGCTGCGCCCTTCCGACCCGCCGTTCACACCACCGCATTGCCTCTTGAAGCGTTCATGCGCAGAAGGATTAAAACATTTTGGAGCGGGCTACCCACCCTCTCCCGAGGCTAGGCGTCCCGCTCCACCACAGAACGAAGGAATTGCGGCAAAGCGGCTGCCACTTCCTTCCCTTCTGTTCAGAATCTCAAATCATTGCATCAAAACGAATTACAAATCCAAGACCGCATCTGTATGGACCAATCCTCATAAACGATCGAAACCTATGGATTCTTCATATGGAAATCCAGCGACACTACCTGGGGGTTCACGTCAGGCCTCAAAATCAACTTCGAGTGGATCAATCAGCGGCATCAGCCATTGCAGCGGTTTTTGATGAACAGGATGCGCCCTGTAAGCGTCTAGCGCGGACCGGCCGGTAAACTTCATTACCCCGCCAAGCTCATAGCCCTGCGAACGAGGTGACACGTTGACACCAACCCAGGTCTCCAGCAGCCCTGGAATCTGCCCCGGCATTACGAATCTCCGCGAGCGCGCGCACCTTCTGATCCTCAAGCACGCCCGCCTTCCATCGAAAAGCAAAAGTGTGAACGACCATGCCAGCATTGTATCCAACGTGTGCCAAATCGCATGACATTTTATCGCCAGCTTGGGCGGTGGGCGATGGAATTCCCTCTGAATTTTTCTCGACCGTCGGACGCAATCACAGCATACAATTCGGGCAATTTCCCATCACCCGCTGAGGAACCGGAGGAGGACGTGATGCAGAAGCAGCGATACCGTAGGATCGGCTGGCCAGCGATTGCAGCACTGTTGATCGTGGCATTTGCGGCGACGCTCGGCAGTGTGGCGGCACGGCAAAGCCAGAGCAAAGCGCAAATCCAGAGCGCGGAAAAAGCCCAAACCAAAGTAGTGCTCCTGGGAACGGGGACGCCGCGACCGTATCCGGACCGCTCGGGGCCGGCGACGGCAATTGTGGTAGGCGAGCGAGCCTACCTGGTGGACTTCGGGCCCGGTGTGGTGCGGCGCGCGTCAGCCGCGGCGGAAAAGGGCACGCCGGAGCTGGCCTCGACGAATTTGAAGATTGCCTTCCTCACGCATCTGCATTCGGACCATACAGCGGGTTATCCGGATCTAATCCTGACGCCCTGGGTGATGGGGCGCACGGAATTGGATGTGTACGGACCGGAAGGTCTGGAGGAGATGACCAAACACGTGCTGGAGGCGTGGTGGCAGGACATCGAGATTCGCACCAAGGGACTGGAGCAGCGGCACGCCCTGGTGGTGCGAGCGCACGACGTGAAGCCAGGCGTGGTCTACAAGGACGAGCGCGTAACGGTGACGGTCTTTCGCGTGCCCCACGGGCAGTGGCCGGAAGCCTTCGGCTACCGCTTCGATACACCGGGGAAAAGCATTGTGATTTCCGGAGACACCAGCCCAAGCGAAGAGATCGTGGCGCATTGCCAGCCGTGCGACGTGCTGATCCACGAGGTCTATTCGCCAGAGAGTGTGTTGCTCATGCCGGACTACAAAACGTACCGTGCGAAGTATCACACTTCGACTAGCGAACTAGCGGAAATTGCCAACCGCACGAAGCCGGGAATGTTGGTCGTCTATCACATGTCCGGACGAGGACCGAACGGGCGCATCCCCGACGAGCAAATGCTCCGCGAAATTCAAAAGACCTATCACGGAAAAGTAGTGATCGGGCACGACCTCGAAGTGTATTGAAAAAATTCCCTACGCACCGCTATCCCAATCGCGCAATCCAACCACCGTCATTTCGAACGAATGTGAGAAATCTCTTTCTCTCCGGCGCGGGGGCGTACCATTCAGAGCTCGCTTCGATGTCCGTCACCGACAGCGCCAAGAAAGAGCCTTTGGCCTCCCGAAGGGAGGAATTGCTGAGGCGGGAGGCTCCGCCATCGCGCCCACGCTCCGCGCTAACATAGCTAGCAGCAGCGTCGGGGTAAACACCGCCCGCACAGATGGTGCACCGGGCAGGAACGAATCTCGCACTCCTCTCACTGGGCGTCGCGGAGTATTTCCCTGACGAGCAATCCGTCAATACGACCTTGCGCACCTTGATTCACGCGGCGAAAGGGTCTCGCCCCCGCGCGCGCTGGGCAGGCGCGTTAGCAACAAGAAAAAACAAAGTCAAAAGCCGCACCCATTGGGTTTGGTTTTTAAGAGCGTGCGACTTTTGACTTTCCTCGATTGTCTGGCGACGCTCATCCCCAGTGCTCCGCATTCGGCGCCCGGAGAATCTTTTCGCGTGGTGCCCGGGTGCCGGTGGCGTTTACCCCCGACCGGGCCGGGGTGAACTCTGCGTTAAGATTTCCCCGTGTCTTTACTCCCGCTGTCACACTTCCTCTAAAAGCCGCCTGCCGGGAAGGATTCCGCGCTTACTCTTCGTTGAACTGGTTCCGCTTTTTGTAGGCCATCCAGGCGATGCCCAGGCAGATCAGCATGGGAGGAGCGACCAGAATCAGGATTCCGCTCTTGAGCGCCGCAATCATGCGGGAGCCAGCCCCGGCCGCCTGCGTATAGCAGAGCGCGCAATTCTGCGCGCAAACAAACCCTGGCATGGCCAGCGCGGCAATCAGTGCGGCCCCGCGTGTGATGATACGTGCAGTTTGCTTCATCAACTGGCTCATTCCCTGTCCGCACCCGGAGTATCCCTCTCGTGTGCCGTGCGGTCAATACCTTTGAGAAACGTGGGGGACGCGGCGCCCCTTGAGCGCCGCTTCCCCTCGACGCCCGCTCAGTGCGCAAACGGCCGCATGTGCAGCAGGCGGATGCTGTCCGACCAGATCATATTCAACATCAGCAGGACGAAGATCGCGGCCGGAACCAGCGAAAGAAACAAACTGCGTTTCTCGTGCGCCAGGTGCATGAAATACATCAAGCCCAGGGCCGCGCTGCAAATCGCCAGGAAGAGCAGGATGCGCACCAGCCCAGCCGTGGAGAAATTTCGATACGCGAGAAAAAATTCGATCGCGGCAATTGCCAGAAGGACAAAATACACAGGCAGATATTTCGCGATCACGTTTCCGGAATTTGCCGAAACAGCCATCGTTCGTCCCTTTTTTGCAGTCGTTCGCGTCACCGCGCGATGTTGGTCAAATAAACCAGCGGCACGACAAACATCCACACTAGGTCAACAAAATGCCAGTACAGCCCGATCGTTTCTACGTGTCCCGGCGTCAAGCTCCCGCTGGAATACTTGCGCGCCACCACCGCCAGCACCACCACCCCAGTGATCACATGCAGCAAGTGCAAACCGGTGATGCTGAAAAATGCCTGGCCGAAAAGTCCCGAACTCAGTTTGATGCCTTCGTCAAACAGGCCCAACCACTCATGGATATGCAGCCCCGCGAAAATAAGCCCCAGAACCATAGTGGAGGCCAGGAATCGGAGCGCTTTCGGTCTGTCTCCGGCCTTGGAAGCGTCCACCGCGCCGAGCATCGTCAAGCTGCTAGTGATCAAGACGAAGGTCATGATCGCCGCATTGATGATGCTCGCGGACCTGAACGGAGTCTGCCAATCCGGAGTCGCCACGCGCAGATATCCGTACGCAAACAGTATGGCCCCGAAGGTCACCGCGTCCGAAATTATGAATAACCAGATTGTCAATTTATGTGACGGTATCGCATAAGGCGATTCTTCCATCAACGCGCCGCCGTGCCCGTGCACGGCCATTTCGGACTCGCTCACAGTTCCTCCCCCTCCCAGACGCTCACAGCTTGGTGCGCAAAACGAGCAGCAGATAGAGCCACAAAACTCCCATGAAATGCCAATACGTCGCGGTCGCCTCGAACGTACTTTTTCGAAACGCAGTGCTGCTGACAGCAATTCGGCTCATCACAAAAACCAGCGCCGCAATTCCTGCAAGCACATGCAATCCGTGCATCGCGGTCAGCACGTAGTAGAACGAGCTGTTGGGATTCGTCGCAAGATAAAGGCCCTGCGCTGCAAGCTGCCGCCAAGCTTCGTATTGTCCGCCAATGAAAACGAATCCGAGCGCGAGAGTGGCCGTGAGCGAGCCCAGCCCGTTTCGAATGGCACGGCACTCCGCCGCCGGGGCGGCAGCGATCGCGCGACGCGCCATTTGCAGAGTGGCGCTGCTCAATAGAAGCGCCAGCGTATTTCCATAAAGTATCGGCGGCAGGACGATGTGCGTCCAATCCGCCGCGGATCCCTGGCGCACAAAAATCGCGCTTGTGAAAGCCGCAAACGACATGGTGATCGCAAAGATGCCCACCCAGATTCCGCTTCGCGAGGCTTCTCCTGCTCCGTAGAGCACTTTGGTCACTCTGGCCGAAGAAGGCTTCGAGTCTCCCAAGTCGGTGGGCGGCATACGCACTGACTCATAAATTGTCGATGACATGTATTCCTGTTCTCTTTGGAGGCCATGGAGTGGAGACTCTTTCGTCTCCGCCCCGAATCCGTCCCATCACCTCAGCCGGCGGACGATTCGGGCGAATCCTGCATGATGTAATCGCCTTTCGAACCCTTCACATCGTACTGATAAGGGTCGTGATAAATAACCGGATGTTTGCCGCCGAAATTATTCCAGGGTGGAGGCGAAGGAACACTCCACTCGAGGGTGGTTCCATTCCACGGGTTTTCCGGAGCAGGCGCACCCTTATAACGACTGTAAATCAGGTCATCCACGAAGGACGAATAACGCCGGACATTGCCCACCAACCCGAGGTAGTGGAAGGGCATGAAAATGCAATAGGTACCGATAAAGGTGAGCCAGAAATGTAGCTGGCCCAGGGTCTCGTTCATCATGCGGCCGGTCATCTTGCCGAACCAGAAGTACGTGCCAGCAAACACGCCGTAAATGGACGCCACGCCCATCACCATGTGGAAATGGCCGACCACGAAATAAGTGGCGTGCAACACGATGTCAATGGATGGCTGTGCCAGGAAAAATCCGCTAACGCCGCCGCTGACAAACATGGAGATGAACCCGAGCGCAAAGAGCGATGCCGCGTTGATTCGAATGTTTGCGCCGTAGAGGCTGCCGAGCCATATCAGCGTCATGATCGTCGCCGGAATTGTGATGGTGAGCGTGGGGAACGAGAAGAGCAGCGATGAGAATGGATTCATGCCGCTGACAAACATGTGGTGTCCCCAAACCATCCAGCTCAGGAAGCCGATGGACATCATCGAGTAGATGATGACGCGAGCGCTCAAAAGCGGTTTGCGCATGCTGTTGATCAGAATGTGGGAAACGATGCCCATCGAGGGCAGAATCGCAATGTAAACCTCGGGATGGCCGAAGAACCAAAACAAGTGCTGCCAGAGAAGCGGCGATCCTCCCGAGTGGGGCTGCAAACGATCGCTTACCACCAGGCCGGAGGGAATGAAGAAGCTGGTCCCGGCAGTGCGGTCCAGAATCAAAAGTATGCAAGCGGGAAGGAGCACGGCGAATGCCAGCAAAGCGATGCAGGAAGTGATGAACCACGCCCAGGTGCAAATCGGCATGCGCATCAGGGTCATGCCCTTGGCGCGCAGGTCGAGCGTTGTGGCGATGAAGTTGAGGGCTCCAAGCAGGGACCCGATGCAGAAAATGGCGATCGAAATCCCCCAGAGGTTCATCCCCCAGCCCATGCCAGGCCCAGCATCCTTGCCGACAGCACTCAACGGAGCATACGAGGTCCAGCCGGAGATCGGCGGTCCGTCCGGAACGGCGAACGCAAGGATCAGCACCAGGAACGCGACCAGCGTCGTCCAGAACGACACCATATTGAAGCGCGGGAAAGCCATGTCTTCCGCGCCGATCTGGATCGGGAGAAAGTAATTGCCGAACGCCGCGAAGGGAGCGTTGGTGAGCACGAAGAATACCATCAGCGTGCCGTGCATGGTGAGAAGCGAGAGGTAGTATTCCGGCGTGATGACGCCGCCCGGAGCGCCGGCTTTGGAAAGCAGTTCCAAGCCGGGAATTCGCGTTGTCGGCCAGACGAGATGAAAACGCATCAGCCAGGAAAGCACCATGCCCATAGAAACGGCCAGGAGCGCAAGGGCGTAGTATTGTTTTCCAATCACTTTGTGATCGAGGCTGAAGACGTACTTCCGGAGGAATCCCTCCGGCGGCGCATGAACGTGGGCCTGGGCTGAAGCTTCTTCCATCTGCTCTCCTCGCTCGGGCAAGTCCGCGGACCGGCTGCAACGGACCACACGTCGGTCTGCGGGCTGGGACTACGAGTTCACAGCTCCGACGCTTTCTGCTTCATCCATTTTTCGAAATCGTCCTGGCCCATCACGTTTAGATACGCCTTCATGTTGTAGTGGCCCAGTCCGCAAAGCTGGGTGCAAACAATTTCATACCTTCCGGTTTTGGTCGCCGTGAAATGCACGGAGAGATCGAGACCGGGGACAAAGTCCTGCTGGATACGCAGCTCCCTGACGTAGAAAGAGTGGCCCACATCCTTTGCGTGCATCATCAGGTGGATTTCGCGGTTGACGGGTATCGCCAACTCGGCCGAGACGATGTCGTCGCGCGACTCGATTTCGGTGGCGGGGTCCAGGCCAAAATAATTCTGGTTCCCTTCGTCAATCTTGTCGGGATGGATGGCGCCGAATTTCCCATCGGCGCCGGGATACCGGAAGTAAAAAGCGAATTGACCTGCCTGCGCCTGGATCTGCAGAGCATCCGGCCTGGGCGGCGTGAAATAGACATTGGCCCACGCTCGTTGGCCAAAGACACCTAGGGCGAGGACCTCCGTACCCACGAGAATGAATGCGGCCGCCACCATTACTTTGGCGCCGCCTGGAAAATTTCTGAGCTTCCCGCCGTCTTTGCGTTCCGCAAACTTCCAGACGAAAAACGCCAGGACGAACTGCGCAAGGAGAAAGGAGATCCCTGCCTCAGCCATGGTGTCGGACAACTGCTCATCAATCTGGTGCCCGTGGGTGGAGATATCCTCCGGCATCACGTAAATATGGGTGACGATCGGATACGCAGACGCCAACGCAATGATCACCAGAACGACTGCAAACAGCTTACCCATCTCACCGCGCTCCCGCTCTGAGTTCATTCGGGCGAGATTTCTTCGTTTCGCCAGCCATCCGCATTCTGGGAGGACTCGCCCCGTGGTTGCGAAAGAGGTTCAATAGGGCTTGGCTTTGAAGACGAAGTTTACGTTTTTCGTTTCGCTGTCAGCGATGGACACTTCCTGGGTCTGGTCGCCATAGGACTCGTGGAAGGCGGTCACCGTGTACTTCCCCGGCGGCAAATTGGGGAGCGTGAAGCCACCGTCGTTGCCGGAAATCGAGTAATGAGAATTCTTCAGGACCGCAAAAGTCCCGTGCATCCAGGGATGGACGTTGCATTTCACTGGAATGAATTCCATTTTGTCGTACTTTTCGGAGAAGGGAGGAGTGCCTGGCGGCTGAGACTTGTTCCACTCTCGGTTGATCTTAGCCAGCGGATGGATGTTATGGGAGGTTTGATCTTCGTTGGTAATCTTGAGTTCCTGGTTCACCTGAAAAGCAAGGACATGCGGCAAATAGCGGCAGCCTTTTTGCGCCAATACCGCGGCTTGTGACGGCGGCGGCTCATCGGGAGCTCCCGCCGAAATGTACACCACTACATTTTCCAGCGCGTTGTTCGGACCGGTTACGACCGTTTCCGTCGGCGGCGGCGTCGCATACTGTTTTGCGCAGCTGGGCTCTTTGGACATATCGATGGGCTTTTGCTTGGCTGGCGTCCCTTCGTAGGTCACCCTGCCGCTCACGGTGCCGCCACCTGGTACCGCGGAGGTCATCGTAGCTGCGGCAAGAATGGCTACTCCGGCCATAAAAGCCTGCTTGGTTCGCATGCTCTTACTCCTCCTCAATTTTTTGTCTGGAAATTATTGTTCGATATCGGCCCCCGTCGGTGTGCCGACGATCTTCTGCGCTTTAACGATTTCAGCGCCTTCTTTGGTAGTCATCCACAGGGCCAGCTCCGGACTCTTGTGGGTGACCTGTAAGGTGCGCAGGTAGTGCACCAGATCCCAGGCGTCTTCCGGCTTGATGACGTCGGCAAACGAAGGCATCGGCGTGCCATCCAGGCCGGTCATGAAAATCTTGTAGAGGTCGTGGTTGGTGGTACCGCACTTGAACCGCGAACCCGCCGCAAAATTGTAGGGGCGGATCGGTTGATCATTGCTGTCGGTCAGAGTTGAAGCAGATGGTCCATCGCCTCGGCCCTCTTGCCCATGGCATTTCCAGCATTCCAGCTTGGTGAAGAGCTCTTTTCCATGCTTGATGCTATCCAGGGTGACGGCGGGTTCGGCAGGAACATTGATCGGATCGCCGGACTTGTCGGTCTTCCAGCGCGGCGAGAAGGTCTTGATGAAAGCGACCATGTCCGCCCGCTGCTGTTTGGTGAGGGAAATCCATGCCGGCATGTTTGAATTGGTGAATCCTCGCCCCACGGAATCGAAGAGATCTTCGTCGGTGGGCAGAGTGCCTGTAGGCGTGGACCGGCACTTGAACGTCGCCGCGACGAAATTCCGCGGCAAAATATTAAGATATGGCCCGTTTTCTCCGTTGCCGTCGCCCCGGAAGCCATGGCACCCCCAGCAAAAACGGTAATACAACTGCTTCCCCGCATCGGCGTGCCCGGTG
>QHZC01000153.1:0-2444 GCA_003224515.1 Acidobacteriota bacterium | reverse complement strand
TCTCCCCTTGTTGCGCTTTCCCCACTGCCGGCAGGGCGAGCAGCGCCGCCGCCAGAAACATCCACTGCATTGATTTATTTGCGCGCATCGTTGTCCACCATCCTCAGAAGATAAAGTCAAAGCCCAGGAACAGGCTGTTGTTGGTTAGGTCCTTGCCGGAAAGAGGGGCAACTCCTCGCTGGCGGACGATAGAATACTCGTTGTGGAAGGCGAAGCCGGCGCGGCTGGACATAAATGGGTAGTAGCGATATCCAAAAACCAGCGCGTCGATATCCCCAAAGTTTGCAGAAGGAACGCTCACTCCCGGTTCAAATACCCCCGGGGTGACTGGCAGAGCTTGCCGCGACATGCGGATCAGCTCGTAGCGATTGACGAGGATGAATTGCGGATTCACGGTGACGTGGGTCTCGATGAAACCGGCGTTCCAGGTCGGCCCCTGCGCGCCCGCGGGCAAAGGAGAGAACGACGGCGTGCCCGTCCCCAGGCAGACGTTGTCGCCCCCGCGCGTGTACATGGTCATGACGTCCAGCTTCTTGAGGTACCAAAGACCGAAGAAACCCGCACGATAGAAGGACTTTTGACCGAACCCGTCTGCCAACAACGAGCTCGTGGTTAGGTAGGTCGGAGCGCGTCCAATATAGGCGAACGCACCGACGCGTTGCAGCCCAAGACTCCCGGCCGCAAACGCCTGGCTGAATGTGAGGTAGGTATCATAGCCGTGGCCGTTGGGCACGCCCACGCTGCCGTCATTGCTGCTTAACAAAGCCGCCGAATAGCGTGTGTAGCTGTTCTTCGAATGACCCGACAACTCCGCCCCTATTTGGTTATCCCCCAGACCGAATGTGAAGGGCAGAGTTGTTGGAGGGGTTACCAATTCCGTAACCGGCTGGTAGTGATAAATCTGATAGCCGCCAAAGTCTGAAAGCGTCATGATGCGCTTTTCGGAGATCATGTTGTCGAGTTCAAACTTGCCCACTTTGATGTTGAGCCAGCTCGATTTCAGGAGATTGCTGAAGCGGACGTTTGCAGATTCAAAGCCGAAAACGGCGTCACTCTCTGCAGCGGGCACCAGTAAAAAGCTGATGTTCTTGGCCAGCGTACCGCCCGTGAGGATGTCCATACCGGAAAGATCAAAACCATGTGATGTCAGCGTGGTCCGCACTTACGCGGTGCCAGTGCGGCGTCATGCGAAACGCCACCGGCCAATAAGCCGGCTGCTGAAAGATGGGAGCGTCGCGATCGTTCCCCATCTGGTAACCGTTGTCCTTGAACGTCTGCCCAAAGTTGTTCAGCTTGGGCCAGGCTTCGTGACAGGCCGAACACGGCATGCCGTACTTCCGCGCGAAAGCCGGGATGGCATAAACCTTGCCTGCCGGGATGGGCAGTGCGGAAGCGGAATGGCTGTCAATCAATAGAAATGCGAGAACCAGGAAACCACAGACAAGCAAGGATGCAAGCCACGGCATCCTCCTCTTCATCGACGATGAAGCCCAGTGGAACATATCGCCTCCTCTGCAGGACGATTGCTTCTTGTTGTAGTCGGAAAGATGCCACTTCGAACGGCTTGGAAGGGATAAGGAGTAGATACACCTACAGCACTGCGAGCGTCTAACGCTTCGATAGTCGGCAAACGAAAACAACCTTTAAACCGTGCGCCCATAGAGAAGGGCTCCCTTTTCTCCGTGAAGAAAAGAGTGCCTAATCCTCGAGTCCCTGAACCGGGGCGGATGCTACTCCCACAAAAATTCGAATGCAAGAGTTTTCTTATTCTTATTGCAAGAATTTTTATAATTTTATGGTTCTGGTACTAACTCCTTGCCTACATTTGGCACTTTCCTTGCCATCTTAGCACTGCGAATCAATTCCGGAACGTCCGGGGATGACCGAGAATGATGGAATTGTTCGGCTTCTCTCTACCTCTTTGGAATTGCTCGGTCGGATTTTACAATCCTATGCAGATAGAAGTAAGAAAAAGTGCTACTCTCGCGGAGCGGCGGCAACAAAAGTTTGCTCCGCCGCAAAGTTTGCTCCGCCACAAAGTCCAGGAGGAATCCCAAGAGAGGATTCCAAAGGAGCGGGTTTGAAACACCCTGGGATTAGGATGCAGAGCGGGAACTGCGGCGAGCGACATTGGCGGATTTTCATTTGTTATTTTGTATTTGCATGCCTATCGGGAGTTCCTACCCGTGCCAACAGCCCACGCGGCGATCAAATTCCAAGTCCTGGTTTCTCGGCTGAACTTTCAGGCTCTTCCGCCGAGGTTATTCAAGCGCTTAACGAAGTCCTAGAGGACCAGATCATTCACGGGACTCATGTCTTTGACAAGGAACCGACTCTGACCGGTGCCACGGTGGCGGCCTCGACTCCTTTGTTCGAGCCGTGGAACGGACCGGGCCGGGTTTTCTATAAGATTCGCAAGGATGTGGTTGCGCCTCGCCATTTTC
>QHZC01000152.1:8935-14229 GCA_003224515.1 Acidobacteriota bacterium | reverse complement strand
AAGATATCTCCCAAAGCGGTGCGCCGAATCCAATCCGGCATGGCGTGTTCGGAGGAAGGACAGATCAAGCGGTTCAGCGTCATCACTTCCGTTAACCGGCAGGCGCGTGTGGAAAGCCCGGCCTCCTGCAAAATCCGGTTCATCCCCAACTGGCCCCAGAGCTGGTGTCCGACATGTACCGGACCAGCTTCACGCGCTTGTTCGATCTGGACCTTGTCGGGTTCGACGGTGACAGTCGATCGGTCTCCGTCGGATCCGGTGCTCTTCTTTTTGTTGCGGGCTTTCTCCGCCCATTCTTGGATTTCGGTCGAAGAACCCGACAGGGACTCTTGTCCCTGCAACGCCGATTGGAGCTTGTGCGCCAGTCCCAGCCAGTCTTCGGCCGGAGCGGGTTCCAGACTTCCCAGAGAGCAAATCGTGCGCTGGCGCGGGCCTTTGGCGGTTTGAACGGATTCGACAAGAAGGTGATTGGTGTACGTTTTGCGTTTGTACGTTCGCGTCGATTTTCGAATGTACATTGGCCACTACATGTAGCATTATCTCTTCATAATGTCAAGAGAAATTACAGTCACTTTAGTCACTATTCTGCCTAATTTATGCAATGCGTTGTGAAAACAAACCACTTCTCCAAGACGATCCCCGCTTTTTTCAGGACATCACCTCGACTGCCGTGGAAGTTGGGCTAGTGATTCTTTCTCGGCTTCTCGCGGCGCCCTCGGAAGCAGCAGGATTTGCTGGTCCCTGATCGTCCCGTGCGATCCCCGATTTGGCAATTAGTTTTTCTTCTTTTGCGGTGTTGTCGGCTTCGCTCCCGTTGCCGGGTCCACGCCAAAATCCCACACGAAGAGGTTCATTCCACCCGGCAGTATCTCCGCCAGCGCGTATTCGCCGGGTGGCAGGGGCGCGCTTAATGTAAAGCGAAAGACGGTAGGCGCAATTTCCCATCGTTGGATCGAGATGGTGTTGCGCTTTTCCTCCACCTGTTCTCCGAAAAGACTCTTGATCGACTCCAACTGCCGCTTGTTGCCCTTCACCGTCGCCCGCACGAGCTCCACTTCCGGCCCGGATTCACCCGGCCGGCTGCTTTTCGCGATGGGCGTTGTGCGGTCCGGATCCGGCGGCGCTTCGCGCAAATAAAACTCTGTTTGTCCATTCGTTGCCCGGATAATTGCCCTGGTTCCGGGAATTTGCACGTTTTGCTTGCTGGGGACGATGGGAATGGGCGAAAGCACCCGCTTCAGATACTGCTTCTTGTCTGTCTTGATCTCGGAGCCCACCTGTTCCAGAGGCTTCACGGATTTGCCATCGATCAGAAACATTCCCTCTCCGGGCGGCAGGAAGACACCGGGTGACACCTGCAGGCTCGCGTCTACGTCCATAACCGTCTCAATTTGCTGGGCTTGCTCCAGCGCGTGGATCTTTTTGGCGAGCGCATCCTCCTCGCTTTTTTCCACTGCCGCCGCCTTTGCCGTCGCATCCCAATCCACCATCGCCGAGGGAATCTCCTCCCAATCGCCTCGCTCCGCGCTCATGTAGCGAACCCGCTCTCCGTTCCGCTGATAGTCCCGAACCATCTGAAAGCTTCCGTCCTTCAAGACCAGCTTCTTGCCTCGCGGCAAAGCAGGCACTCCTGCCTGTCGGTCGGTGCTGCCGGCATGCCGCTCTTCGACTGGCTGCCCCTGTTTGCATGGAATACCGCCCGCCGACGGGGAGCAAGCGAATGTGCCGGCCCAACTTGCCAGGATAGCGCAAGTGACTAGCGCGAATACTCTGGGTGATCCCATCGAGGTTTCCTGTGGTGTCGGATGCATGCACACCTGCCCGGTTTGCCCCCTCCTGCGAGCATAATCCCGCGCCCTCGGGACCTGCAACCTGCCGTTTGGACGCCTTGGATGCCCCCGAAACAAAAATGGCTCCCCGGCCAGGCCAGGGAGCCATGAAAAGTCAGTTTGCGTCTAAGACCTTAGTGCGTGCATTTCGGAAACAGGGTCACCAGAACCATCAGATCCGAAAGGGTGAACAGCCATTGATCGGCACTGATGCCAGCCGCCTCCGCCGCCCGCGCGATGAAGCCCAAATGGCGGCTCTTGGCAAAGTTGTGCACATGCTCGACGCAAATACCTGTCAAGTTGGCGACTTCCGAATCGGTGAAGATTTTTTGGCTCGACTTCACGGTAACCATGGCCCAGCTCCTCTGCTCCGCCCTGAGTTCCCTCTACGTTTCCTTTGATGCTGTAGACATCGTATGCGCTGCACTAATTCCAGAGCAATAGTCGTTCCGTTCTGCCAGGGAAAAACCATACGTCTAGTACTTTCTCTCTAAAGCCTGGCGAAACAGGCCTTTTCCCACACTTTTTCGCTGTGCGGGGGCGTGGTACGAAGGGAAAGCAAAGCCCAGACAGTGGTAAAAATGTTCTACTAATCCAAACTTATTACGGTTTTCGGTAGGGTTACGGCAATCTCTCGCATCTGTTTCGTGTGCCGTATTTCATGCGAGGCGATAAATTGAAGCCACTCATACGCATTTAAGGTCCCGAGAAACGGATGCGGCATGCTCCATTTACTGAGGTCCCGGCTCCTCATCGCTTCGATAAATGCCAGCGTACGGTCACGCACTCCGCGCAATTCCGCCAGCATCTCTTCCTTTTCGCAGATCATCTGGGGTTCGACTGGGACCGGCGCCTTGCGCCGGATGAAGCGTCGTTCGACGAGCATCATCGGAACATGAAACCGTTTGAAAAACGGCACCGATTTTGGCGGTTTTCGCAGGAGCTTGTCGGCACGACTGAGGATGGCCTTCTCGATCGCGCTCAGGTGGCCGATCAGTTCGCGAGCTGACCACCGCCCGTCCGCAGGCTTGGTTTTCCATTGGTACGCAGGGATGGCATCCGTGGCGCTGAGGAGTTCGCTTTGCGCACGAGCCAGATTCTCAAGGATGGTCGCAAGGGATGACACGCGGTCTCATCCGTCCACGCGGAAAGGGTTCACACCGCGGCTCCTCCGGCCTGCTCGAAAGCATGGGCCAGCGCGAGGACGCGCGCCTCTAGGAAAGCCCCCGCAAGAATTTGCATACCTACTGGCAGCTTTTCGTCGATCTTGCCGCAAGGAACGGAGATCCCCGGGACTCCCGCCAACGATCCTGTAACTGTATATATATCAGCAAGATACATTTGGAGCGGATCGTCCGTGCGCTCGCCCAATTTGAAAGGAGGAACCGGAGAAGTCGGCGTCAGGATCGCATCTACTTTTTTAAACGCATCGCGGAAATCCTGGGCAATGAGGGAACGAACCTTCTGCCCCTTCAAGTAGTAGGCGCCGAGCACGATGCGGCGCTTTACCTCCGCGCCAAATCCCGCACCCCGCGTCCTACGATACATAGCAAGCAGGGACTCATCATCCACGCGCAATCCATACCGCACACCGTCGTACCGTGCCAGGTTGGAACTCGCTTCCGCCGTCGCGATGATGTAATAGGCCGCGATCGCGTAGTCTGTATGTGGCATGCGAATGTCAACCAGTTGACACCCCAGTTTTTCAAAAACCTCCATACCGGCTTCGATTTTCTTCCGCTCTCCCGCATCCATGCCTTCGGCGAAATACTCCTTGGGAATTCCCAGCCGCAGCCCCTTCACTGCCTTCCCAAGTTCCGCCCGGTAATCGGGTACCGGCACGGTCGTCGAAGTCGAATCGTGCGGGTCGCGCCCGGCGATGACTCGCAGGATTGCCGCCACGTCTCTCACATTGCTCGCGAATGGACCGATTCGGTCCAGTGAGGACGCAAAGGCGATCAGCCCATACCGCGAAACTCGACCATAGCTCCCCATCATGGCGGGGATTCCACAAAATGAGCCCGGCTGCCGGATGGAACCGCCCGTATCCGTCCCGAGTGAGGCCACCGCCAGACCGGCCGCCACCACCGCTGCCGAGCCTCCGCTCGATCCTCCCGGCACACGATCTTCGGCGAGAGGGTTCTTCACCGGCCCGTAAGCCGAGTTTTCATTCGAGCTTCCCATCGCGAATTCGTCGCAGTTGGTCTTTCCCAGGATGACCGCACCAGCCGCCTCCAGCCGCTCAACTGCGGTCGCATCGTACGGTGGAACATAGTTTTCTAGGATCTTCGAACCACACGTTGTCTTTATCCCACGGGTGCTGATGACGTCCTTGACGGCCACGGGTACGCCCGCCAGCAGCGGCAGCGGCTTTCCTTCCGCCACCAACGCATCGATTCTGTCTGTTTGCCTCCGGGCCCGCTCCGGCGACAGCGTCAGGTAAGCGTTCAGCTCCCGATTCCGCGATTCGATGCGCTTGTAAAAGTCCGCAGTCAGCTCACGCGCCGAAATTTTCTTCGCCGCCAGCGCCTCTTTGACTCCGTCAATCGTCCAGTTCGTCGGCATCCCGAGCGCCGGCTTCCTCTCGAATCTGCAAAAACAAAATCGCAAGCAGCGTGCTGGCGCTCCAAACCTATCGCTCTATGACCTTCGGCACCCGGAAATACGGCGGCTCGGGGTCCGGGGCGTGCCTCAGGACGTCCTCAGCCACCGCACACGGCACAATCAGGTCCTCGCGCAGTGTGGCATCCGCCGTTTGGTCGCCGCTCAGCACCTGCGCCATGGGCTCGACCTTGGCCGTGTCCAACTCGTTCAGTTTCCCGATGTATTCCAAAATCTCGTCAATTTGCGCGCGGTATGTATCCAGCTCGGGCTCGCTCAGGTCCAGATAGGCCAGCTCCGCCACGCGCAGCACATCTTCACGGCTGATCTTCAAAGCAATTTCCTGTAATTCAGGGGTTCGAAGGGCAGGAAAATTCTAGCATATCCGCAAAGCACGCCTCGGCCTCTACTCCAGCCCATCAGAAGGAAATCAGACCTCAAGGTCACCCGCGGTGCCACGTCTATTTCTTCACCGGCCGAACTTTGTCGGTCGAAACTTCGCCTTGCACTTTGCACTTCTGCCAATTACCCTCCAGCAGATTCTGAGAGGAACTTTTCATGGGCCGCCCGACGCATCCATCCCTCGAGTCCGACCCCGATAGCTTAGCCCCCGCGAGTTCCTGAGTGCCATGCTGACCACGTCAGTTCTAGCCGGTGTCGCGGGCGCTGAACTCTGGCCGGCCGGTACAGCTAGCCTGGATACTTTTGGCTGAGGGTGGCTGTCATCGCACCTGGATGGGCCGCCGCCCAACCAAACGCCAGTGAAAGCGCTGTCATCCTGAAGCGATCCGGCGAGGATCGCGGAAGGATCTCGGGGTCTTCTTCAAAACAGCGCACGGGATGGCATGGGCGTTGGCTGCAGAA
>QHZC01000152.1:8282-8877 GCA_003224515.1 Acidobacteriota bacterium | reverse complement strand
TCATAAGTGCCTTCGAGCGTCACCTCCTTTTTGCCGTCGATGTAGACCGGGCAGCGCGGCGCTTCCCCCGTGCCGGGAAGGCTGATGCCGATGTTGGCGGCCTTCGATTCGCCCGGGCCGTTGACGATGCAGCCCATCACCGCGAGAGTCATTTCCTCGACGCCTTCATATTGCGTTTTCCAGACAGGCATCATGTCCCGGATGTAATCCTGGACGCTTTCCGCCAATTCTTGAAACGTGGTGCTGGTGGTGCGGCCGCAGCCGGGGCACGCGGTTACGCTGTGTGCAAAAGAACGCAGCCCGAGCGCCTGAAGCAGTTCGCACGCGGCATAAACTTCTTCGCGGCGATCTCCACCAGGGCGCGGCGTCAGCGAGATTCGAATCGTATCGCCGATGCCTTGGTACAGCAGAATGCCCAGAGACGCCGCCGACCAGATCTGCCCCTTCATTCCCATCCCCGCTTCGGTAAGGCCCAGGTGAAGCGGCTGCTCGGTCTTCGCCGAAAGGTCGCGGTACACGCTGATAAGGTCCCGGGGCCGCGAAGTCTTGCAGGAAATAATGATCTGGTCGTGCCGCAGCCCGGACTCCAGCGCCA
>QHZC01000152.1:6470-8247 GCA_003224515.1 Acidobacteriota bacterium | reverse complement strand
TGCCAAGATTCTTGTCCGTGTTCTCCTGCATCTTGCGCATCACCAGCTCTTGATTCAGCGAGCCGCCATTTACTCCGATGCGAACGGGTTTGCCGTTGTCGCGCGCAATCTTGCAGATGGTCGAGAACTGCTCGTCGCGGCGCTGCCCCGCGCCAACGTTGCCCGGATTGATACGGTATTTATCAAGTGCTTTCGCGCACTCGGGATACTTGGTCAGAAGTACGTGCCCGTTGTAATGAAAGTCGCCGATGATGGGAGCGTCGCATCCCGCATCGAGCATCCGTTTTTTGATCTCCGGAACCGCTGCCGCCGCTTCCGGCACGTTCACTGTCCAACGCACAATCTGCGACCCTGCCTCGGCCAGCTGCAAAGTCTGCTTCAGTGTCGTCTCGATGTCGGCCGTATCCGTGTTCGTCATGGACTGCACGACGATAGGCGCGCCTCCGCCCACGCACACGCGTCCCACCTTCACGCCGTAAGTTTTGCGGCGCGGATGGCGGCTAGCAGCAGCGTCAAAACCTTCAAGCTGCGTAAGCATTCCCCTCAATTCTAACTTGATTTGGCCCTTCCGCGAAACATTCGCACGGGGAATCGCGCCAGAAATAGAATCCGATTGCAAAAAAACTTGGCCTGGTCACCTTGCCACAGATGATCCCGGGCGCTGGCTGCCAGCTTTGCGTCGCCAGCCCATGGAATTCGAAAGGTCTCGGAAATCGCCGCGCGACACGCGTGAACCCGAGTTCTGTCTTTGCCAATAAATCTTTCCCGCAAGCGCTTACCGCATGACGAAACTAAGAATTGATCCGTGCCAGGGCCGGGATCTTATCTTCCGGCTTCTCCAGGTCCCTGGCAACATGAGCGAGTCGTTCCAATTCACTTCGCAGTTCGATCCAATGCTCGGGGCCAATCGTCCGGACGAATCGTAGGTGTGTCTTCCGCCAGGCGGGCAGGCTGCGCGCGAGCGCGTGTTCTCCTTTGGTCGTAAGGGTCAAAAAGCGCTGCCGCATGGCGGCGCGATTCGAAACGATGACGAGGCCCGATTTCTGCAAAAGCCGCAAACTCCTCGTCAGTGTCGTGCTGTCGATGACCAGCACGTCCGCGAGAGTCCCGATGGAAACCGGCTGGTTTTTGGCGATAGCCACTAAGATGGCGAACTGCGTCGAGCGAATGCCCGACTCCTGCAGCGCCGTGTCGTACAGCCGCGTGACCGCGCGCGCGGTCCTGCGAAAGTTGAACGAAGCGCAGTAGCCGGTTCCGTTCAGATCCAGTGGGCAGGAATTCCTTTTCATTTTCAGCAACCAAAGCTTGACTTGTATATACACTTTAAGATATAACTGTCCTTAAGGGGATGTCAAGTGACGGCATCGATGGCCCGGTCGGGGGCCATTTCGCGAGTGGCATAAAACGAATGTGGAATCGGTCTATGGTTGTGACCAAGGGTGATTTCTATGAGCACGCAACCTGTTCCCATGCACTCGCCGGAAGAGCACGTAGGTTCGAATAGCGCCGCATTCGCTCCCGCACGTTATGTCTGTTTTGGCAAGTTTCACCTCGATTTAAAAAAAGAGGAGCTTTTCAAGAACGGGGTCCGGGTGAAGGTGCAGAGCAAAGTCTATCAGGCCCTCCTTGCGCTCCTCGGAAAGCCGGGCGAAATCGTCAGCCGCGAAGAGCTGCGCATGCAGCTCTGGCCGTCGGACACTCACGTCAACTACGATGCCAACGTAAACACCACCGTGAACAAGCTCCGGCAGGCTCTCGCCGACTCGCCGGATCAGCC
>QHZC01000152.1:0-6395 GCA_003224515.1 Acidobacteriota bacterium | reverse complement strand
CCTGAGGAGCACGCGCAAGGCAGGGCCTCGTTCTTTCCGACCACCATCCTTTCCAAATGGTTTACCCCCGCCGTGGTTGTTCTGGTGATCGCCAGCATGTTGTTCGGCGCGGCACTGGTGTTGTACTCCCACCGCTGATCCTAACCCCCGTCCTCATAAATCTCAGAGCGAGCCGCGCAGCCCCAATCGATCGGCGTGTTCGCGCAAGGCTGCGATGCAGAAGGCGATGTGCTCTTCCAGCGGCACGCCAAGCTCTTCAGTGCCTTTGCGCAGGTCCTCGCGTGAGACGCCCTTGGCGAAGAGTTTGTCTTTCATACGGCGCTTCACCGAATCTACTTCCAGATCCAAAATACTTTTCGACGGGCGCACGTAGGCGCAGGCGGTCAGGAAGCCGGCGAGCTCATCGCAGGCGAAGAGCGTGTGCTCTAGCGCGGATTGGCGCGGTACGTTCGAATAGTCCGCATGCGAGAGGATCGCGCGGACAATCTCCTCAGAGTAGCCCATTTCGCGCAGAATCTTTGCGCCTTCCGACGGATGCCCCTGATCGGCGGCGTGCTCGTGATTGGGCCAGCGCTCGTAGTCGAAATCGTGCAGCAGCGCGGCGAGGCCCCAAACTTCTTCATCGGCGCCGGCTTTGCGCGCATAAGCGCGCACACACATCTCGACCGCGAGCATATGTTTACGCAGGCTCTCCGAAGCGGTGTACTCGCACAGCAGTTGCCAGGCGTCCTCGCGAGTCGGCATGCGGCTCTCCCAAAATGGAGCGGATAGTGTAGCGCAAAGAAAACGAAAGCTAACAGCCGACAGTTGAAAGGGAGACGGGTGCCAGGTTGGCTGTCGCAGTGGAGGTGTGGGGATGGGAGTTGGCGGTGATACGAGCGGCGCCGGACCAGGGCCATGCTTAGGAGTCTGAGCTGTCGCCTGGGCCGCAGAATTAAGAGCCCAGCCCCTTCGGCAGGCTGAAGGTAATGGCCCCTGTCCCAGGGGAAAAGAGTCAGAGATGCCCGGCTTGTGGAAACCGATGGGGCGCGAGCGCACCACAAGCGGTGCGGTGGGACGCGGGAGACTATACCAGGGTTCGTGGAAGTTGTTGAAGCGAGGAGGCAAAACTGCCCGAAAGGACAGGCGAAAACCGGGCGTAGAACGGCGAAGCGCGGATAGCGGAGATAAAAATAGTTCAAGAATACTCTTGACAGAAAATGGCGGTTCAAAAGATACTTCCTCTGCGCCAGTAACTGCCTTCCCAGCGAACGTTCCAGCGTTCCTCCCCCATCCGCACGCCGGAAAAACAGTCAACAAGGAGTACCGGTGCCTGCACAATTGGAAAAAGTAATGAGCTCTTTAGAAATGGATCGGGAAGTCATTCGCTGTAAGACGTGTGGTCTCGTTCAATACCGGACGCGCACCGGGAATTGCCGCCGTTGTGTGCGCGCCTTGCCTCCGCGCTTGGAGTTCCTGATTCCTCCACCGACTCTTCCGGAGGAAGCGGCCGCTGAACCTACCACAGAAAAGTTCGTCAACCAGGAGACGGTCGAGAACATCGGCCAGCGCATTCGCCAGCTGCGCGCGCTCGAAGGTCTCGCGCTCCTACCTCTCCCGCATCGAAAGCGGTCAGATGACGCCGAGCCTCGGCACGCTGGAGAAGATCTCCGAGGCGCTCAATGTCGGCTTGAACCGGTTCTTCATCCCGGAATCCGACGGCGAAGCGTTACTGGAAGATCCCTTCATCCAGGGATTGCGCCCGTTTCTACGGCAATTGGATTGGGAACAATGGCAATCCATCCTGAAGAGACTGCAAGCCATCAGCGACCACGTTCATGCTGTGCCCATCAATCTCCGCCCTATCGGTAATCCGGCGCGGCTGCCGCAGCCCGCGTCGGCGAATGGCAACGGCAACGGTCACATCGGCATCGGCCATTCGAATGGGCTTGCGCATGCCCATGGTAATCCACAGGGCTATCCGCTGCGGCGTCCGGGCGCGCCCTTCGGGGCTCAGGGCAAGCCCGTTTTTCAACGGCCGCTTGCGCGATAGGTTTTTTTCAAGGCAGAGCACAAAGAACCGCGGCGTTCCGGTGATCACCGGGACGCCGCGTTTTTCGCGGAAAAGAATTCCCTCGAGATACAACTACTCGCGAACCACGGACACTTTGGCGTCAGGGACTTCCAGCCGCATCAAGCGGTGATTGCCATCGAGCAAAAGAAGAATCTCGAGGTCGGAAGTGGTGACTTTAAGGCCTTCGTAGGTCTTGCCGTCGGCGCCGGCGGATCCTGTCGATTGCACGGTAATCGAACCCGGCGTCAATTCCTGAGGAATGATCACCGGAAAAGTTTGCACGCCGCGCTTGGACCAGTCGTAGATGCGCGCAAGGACGGCGTACTGATGGTAGAGATTGTTGTCCAGAACGGCGATGAGCGGCGAATTGAAGGAGAGGTCCTGTTGGAACGGACGCGCGCCTTGCATCTCCAAGGTGATTTTCGCCACGCCGTTGGCGAAGAGCACGTGCGCGCCGTTGGTTTTTTCCGCCTGGGCGCTCCAGTCGTAACTGATGGGTGCGCCATCGGCTTGCAGCGTCAGTGAGCCGGAAACTTTGCTGGAGCCGCCCTCGGGCGGCTTGATTTCCGCGGTGCCTTTGGCCAGCCAACCGCCGCCAGACGGCGCGATTTCAAATTCCTCGTGACCGACGGTCTGTCCGCCGAGTTTGATGGTGAGCTTGCCCTTATCCTGAGCCAAGACAACGGGGCCGGACGTTTCCGCGGCCTTCTTCTGAGCCGCGAGAGACAATCGGGCGCACACCACGATTCCGAGAACCAATGCGATCGATGCTGTTCTGAATTTCACGGCGCTTCCTACCCCCCGTGTCCATTCTCTCTGGCGGGAAGGGGTTTCTCAACCACCAGATGGGCGGCGTTTCCACCGGATGCAACAATGCCGCGGCGCAGAATTTCCGCGACAACCTGCGTTGGTTCACCGGAACTGTCCGCGCGGTAATCGGCAAGGTGATAGGAAGGGAGACGCTGGGCGTAGAGCGCGCGGAAGCTGACTTCGTCACGGATAAGCGGCCTGCCGGTCATGGTCATGCATCGCGCAAGCAGAACTTCGATGGGCGAATCCAGCCACAAAACCGGAGCGCCGGCAGCGCGCAGAAAATCGGGGCAGCCCGGCTGCGCGTAGGTGCCGCCGCCAAGTGCGAGAACGGTGCTTTCTTTCATCTCCGCGGCGCGGCCGAGGGCGGCGCGGAGCTGATCGGCTTCGATCTGACGGAAAGCGGGTTCACCGAGACGTTCGAAGATTTGGGGAATCGGGAGGCCGGCGGAAGCTTCGATGCGCTCATCGAGATCGACAAAGCGCCAGGCGAGTTGGCGAGCGAGGAGCGTGCCAATGGTGGTTTTGCCGGAACCCATAAAACCGGCCAGGCACAGAATCGGTACGCGGGGTTGCGCCCCGCGCAAAGTAGGTATAGTTGTCACGCGAACGTGGCGCGAAATACTAGTCGCGCTTCAGAATGCGAATTGTACCACTGTAGGAGGAGAGTTCGACTTTGGCGAGGCCCTGTCCGACGGTGCCGAAGAGCCCTTTGGTGAACTTTGTGGCCAGATGTTTGACGCCGTGGGAATCGGGCTTCAGGTACGCGGCCGCTTGATTGTCGACCGTGCCCTTGGCGGTTTGCGCTTTGAGGTCAAAGGAATCGTTGCCCGAGAAGCGAACTTCGACGAGGCCCTTGCCGCTCTTCATGGTATAGAGGCCGGTGCGGACAAAATCCCCGTCAAAGAGAATATTTCCAGATGTAGTGAAAAGGCTGACGTTCGTCAGCGCCGGCTGCAAAACCTGGGCGCCACCGCTGATGGACTTGAAATCCAGCTTGCCGGCGCACTGCGTACAGACCAGCGAGCCTTCCGTGGTACGGACGATGATGTAGCCGGATACCTCCTTCAGGTGCACATCGCCGGCCACGCTTTCCAGGGTCATATCGCCCATGACCTGCTCGACGTAAATAAGTCCCGTCTCTGTCTTGAGCTGCAATTCCGTTTCTTCGGGCACAGTGAGCTGCAGACTGGTCTCCAGCTCCCGGGGATGTGCCGCCGCGTCCAAAATATTGGCGGTGACGTCGATGCGGTCACCGGCTTGCTCCATGTCAAAGCCAATCTTGTTGGAAGTCTGGCTGGCCACCACGTCCACTTCGGCGTTTTTGGAGGATTTTACTTCGATGCGGCCGTTGGCGACGTTATGGATCACAACAACCGGGCGGGTGTTGACCGCAAAATGCTTTTCAAGATGCTGGCCTGCAGCTGCGGCGGGCAGGACCGAGCAGAGAAAAGCTGCGGCGGCGGCGCCGAGGACCGGCAGCATGCCGCGTTTCAGATCCGACCGCAAAGCGAACAAATGCATGTGTGACCGCAGAGCCGTCAACCCCATCATTCCGGTTCCCATATTAGTGGACACTCCCTCCGCGATCCATCATCGCGGACAGTAATTCGGCTTTTTGCTGATAGGCGTTGGACAGATATTCGCGCGCCAGGTCGTCCTGCGGCGCAGCATTCACACGGCGCTCGCAGTCGTCAATAAAATCATCCACTTGCTGCAGGTTCTGCCGGAAAGAGGTGTCCACCGCGGAAGTGCTGGCAAGCTGCATGTTTCTAAGATCGATTTCCTGCTCATTCAGCACTTTGGCGGTCTGGGCGAAGGGAATTTGCCAAACCGGCCCGGCAACACTCCCGGGAGCTTTCAACGGGGCATCCGGCGGTTGCCGCAATTCGAGGACTCCCGCGGCCACGATCAGCAGGCCCACAGTTGCAGTCGCCAGAGCGCGGCTTTGAAACAGATCATTGAAGGCATGCCGCCAGGAAGAACGCTCGCCCTGAACAGGATGCACTGGCGTCTTGATGATTCCTTCGAGTTCAAGTTGAGCCTGGAGGGAAAGCCACACGTGCGCGGGTGGTGCGACTTCGGCGGGCAATTCATTCGCGACAGAAACAATGGTCGCAAGATCGGCGATAAAATCCTGGCAATGGCTGCAAGCGGCCAGGTGCGCTCGCGCCACTTCCGGCAGCGGCACCAGACCTTCTTGCTCCACAACGAATTCCACGTCCCTACACTGCATGAGCCTTCACTCCGCTGAAGCCGGCTCTCCTAGCCTGCCCCATTCGACTTCTCTCAAATTGTTTCGGCGCAAATCACTGACGTTCCGCCGCGAAGTTGCTTACACACCCTTGAATTGCACCTATTGTAACTCAATCATCGTGCGCCGTCTGGGTCTTTGCCGCATGGCGCTCCTGCCGAGCCTGCTGGCGTACCTCCTCCTGAAGCAGGTCCCGCAGCCGAGAGCGCGCTTTATGCAATTGCGACTTCGAATTCCCCACCGAACATCCCATGATGTCCGCGATCTCGTTGTGCTCGTACCCTTGGACGTCGTGCAGCACGAACACGGTCCGGTAACCCGGAGGTAACTTCTCAACCGAGCGTTCCAGATTGACCCGGTCGACGGCACCGCTCAAGCGCAAATCCGGCGCGCCGATGTCTTTCCTGGAGCCGCCCGTTTCATCGTCGGGATCCGTCGTTTCTTCGAGCGAGGCCACCGGGAGCGACTTCTTGCGCAGCCGCATCAGCACCACATTGACCGTCATCCGGTGCAACCACGTCGAAAAGGCCGACTCTCCGCGAAAGGTCCCAATCTTGCGGAAGAGCTGCAGGAAAGCTTCCTGCATCAGGTCTTCCGCATCGGATGGGTTATTCACCATGCGCAGGCACAAGGCGTAGACACGGCGGCTATGCAAGTGGTACAGAAATTCAAAAGCCGCAACGTCTCCGGCCTGGGCCAGACGGATGGCCTCCGCTTCAGTCACCGGTTTGGTGGACTGCCGAGAGGTCGACGCATTGGGGTCGCTTGGTCGGTTTCGGGCCAACGGTCCAATAGCGGCGCATCCACCAGTTCGGATGCGCCGAATACCCCCTTGAGTTGTCCTGGCACAACTCCGCAGGTCTTAAACGGAGGCCCAAAAGGGCGCTCCTTCCCCGGGTGAATCGCTCGGGTCCCTGCGGGCGAGCAGGCTTGATCATTCTCCCGCGATCGCGGGCATTCGTCCATGGCGGATCGCACGCTGGCGGGAAGGGACCCCGCCTTCCTGGGCCCGAGATTGTTGGCGAACAGTATTTTCGAAAGCCTCAAGCTGGTTTTCGGGCAGGACAATCAAGAAAGACTTAAATACAACAATGGCCTCTCTCAAGCACGTGTTCAGGTCGTAGTGGTCGCTGTCCACCTCAGCCCACATTTTCTTGGGATTCAAAGAGGTTCCTTCGGCCAGGTCATCGGCAGAATGACGAAATTCCTTCCCAAGATCCTCAACCATCTCTTCCAAAGCGCCTACTTTATGAAGGAATTGCAGCCTTTCGGAGAGCA
>QHZC01000682.1 GCA_003224515.1 Acidobacteriota bacterium | reverse complement strand
AGATCTTTGTTCAGTTGCCGCAGCATCTGCAACACGATTTCCGAGTTTTTCGAATCCAGATTTCCCGTGGGCTCGTCGGCGAGGAGAATCTTCGGCTCATTGATGATCGCTCGCGCGATGGCCACGCGCTGCTGCTCACCGCCGGAGAGTTCCGAAGGTTTGTGATGAAGGCGTCCCGCCAAACCAAGCATCTGCGTTACAACATCGAAGCGGTGCGGGTCGAATCCGTCGCCATGAATAAACTGCGCAATGGCGATATTGCCTTTGGCGGTCAGCGTGGGGAGCAGATTGAACCGCTGAAAAACGAAGCCGATCTTGTGGCGGCGCAATTTGGTGCGCGCTGCGTCGCTCAATTCGGTGAGGTCATTCCCGTCGACCAGGACCTTGCCTCGGGAGGCTTGCGCCAGACCGCCGATCACATACAGCAGCGAAGACTTGCCGCAGCCCGAAGGGCCCATCACCGCGACCGATTCGCCAGGCTGAACCTCGAAATTCACGCCGCGCAAGGCCGGCACTTCCACCTTGCCCGCGCGGTAAAGCTTCCACAGATTCTCTGTCCTGAGTATCGGCTCCACGCCCTTTTTTCCCTGGAAAATCAGCCCTTCGGCAGGTTCCTGTATTGTAGCTGCGATTCCCATTCGTGCCTAGGCATCCTGCCCGCTTCGCGGCCCTTTCCTCTCGTCTTCATTTCTGCTGTGTTCTCGGCGCGTTCCGCGCCCAATACTTTGTGTCTTAGTCGTACGACAACGCTTCAACCGCATCTTTGCGGCTCGCCAGCCATGCCGGATAGCTCGCGCCGAACAGCGCGCCCATGAGCGCAATGCCAGCGGCGCGTAGGACCCATCCGGAAGTGATAAGAATGGTCAGGGTCGGAAACTTCCAGAGAAACCCGGCCCGCACCAAATAGCTCAGTCCGATGCCTGCACCAATTCCGAGCAAGCAAAGCGCTGCGGATTCCGAGAGCAGCGCCCGGATGACGAACCAATGATGGGCGCCTAGCGACTTCAGAACGCCGATGTCCCTGGTGCGCTCGATCACAGTGGTGTACATGGTGAGAAAAATGACCAGCAGCCCGATGGAAATGGCTAGTAGGATCATCGCGTTGATGAAGGCCTCGAGGCCCGGGATATTTGTCGAGGTCATCAACGAGAGATAGTCCTTCAGCGGCCGGACGGTGTAGCCGGGAAGGACGTGTCGCATATTATCCATGACGTCTTCGGTGTGCTCGGGTCGCGTGCACTTCACAAAAAAGATAGTCGCTTTGTCCCGCGCGCCAACCAATTCCTGGAGCGTTGCCAGAGGAACAAAAAGACGCGAGCCTTTGCCGTGCTCGACGATTCCTGCCACATGCCAATCGTGATCGAAGATGCGGTAGGTCTCTCCTGGCTGCATCTTTTTCGTCTTCGCGGCAATGTCGTCGACCAGAATGTCGTCGGGGCCTTCCAGGTCGTGCCCTTGCAGGAACACAAATCCGCCCGAGACGGATCGAAAGCTTTCTTGATCAATTCCGTAAACGATTTCCACGCCCGAAGTGTTGAACTGAAAAAGCACGGGAGCGACGGATTGGACGTACTTCAGTTCTGCAAGTTTATCCCCGATCTTGATGGGCATGGGTGCACTGCCAAAGGCGAACAGGAATGACGCGGATGGTGGCTGCAGCATGATGTCCGCCCCGATGCCTTCAATCCGCTTGGCCGTTTCGGTCAGCAGGCCGCTGGTCAGACCGACGATCAGGACGACGAGCGCAACCTCCACCGCGATTCCCATGGCGCCAATTAGCGTGCGCAGCGGGCGGTGCAGCAGATTGCGGACGATCAGCTCACCCATCACGGCTGTTTATTCTCCGTGGGGTCGCCAACGCGCACCAATTCCGCTCCCGCCGGTTGTTCGACCTTGAATCGCTCCGCAGGAATCTCTTCGTTCAAGCTGATTTTCGTGACCTGCAAATCGAGCTTGTAGTCGTCGTGCGGTCTTTCGATTCGAATCGAGCGCGGAAACGAGGCCGCGGCAGTTGATGACGTCGCCGGAGCCCTCTGTCCAGTGGCAGCATCCGTGGGTTGCCAGTCACCGAGGCGAACATCGGAAAGTAGAACACCTTTCGGCCCAAAAGTCAGCATGCGCGCGACCCGCAGCTCCGACCGGTCAAACCAGATTTCGCGTAGAATTTCTACTTGATAGCCACCGCGCAAGACGGTCAGGATGTAGTACCTGGCGTTTTCGTCGTTGAACTCCCGCAGGGTCACTGATTCTTCCTTGCGGATTTCCGGCCAGAGCAGTGCATCCAACAAGTGCTGCGGCCGCAAATTCTCGATGGGTTTGCTGCTGACGCGCTCGCCCGCCACTTGGCCGACGAGGAATTTTTTCTTTGAAGGAATCGAAACCCGAAACGTCTCGCCGTCACTGGCCATGTCGAACACCGTGGTTCCGATCACCGGCGCCTGCCCGATCACGCGAATCTCCGCCGACCGCGCCGCCAGTAGAAACGCCTTCACCTCGTGATATTCATCAATG
The DNA here is from genome assembly GCA_003224515.1 of Acidobacteriota bacterium. Lineage (GTDB taxonomy): Bacteria > Acidobacteriota > Terriglobia > Acidiferrales > UBA7541 > Acidiferrum. The sequence continues at coordinate 2,925 of QHZC01000682.1, read as the reverse complement.
ACGCCGCTATACTTCGATCCTGCGGTAGGCTTTAGCACCACCGTGGCATTCAGCGTTTTTGTGCTGTGCGCGATCAGATTGTATGCCTCGAGGAGCTCCTCACGGGTTGCATCCTTTGCCACGGGCTTCTGCTCAATTACGGTATGACCGGTCACAACTCTTCCCCGCCCACAGCCGCAGGAAATAGCCGCCAGTGTCGCCACGAACAGGCATGTTTTGACACGTCGCATCAATCCGTTTCGGCCTCATTCCTACAAATGAAGCAATCTAGCAGCCACTCGAATGCCGGTCAGTCAACGCATGGCGCGGCCGGGGAAGCCTTCAATTGGGCCGCGCGATGTGGATATCAAATGGTTGAACTGCCGGCCGCACCCGCCGGATGACTTCACTGGGCCAGAGCGACTCGCTCAGCAGCGTTACCCAGCCGTCCTCCGGCTCGCAAATGGCGCAAAAGGTGTACCGCGCGTAGACTAGCTGGTACGCGTCCAAGCCGCGCTTTGACAAGTTGCCTTCGGCCGCGGGATCAGCGGATTCCGCAGCCGCGCCTGCCCGAATGCCAAATGTCTCGCCTTCGAATCGTTCAAAAATTTGCCGCAACTGCTCCTGATCCGGCTGCGGCAGCACGACGCAACGCTCCGCTGCATCACGCAACGCAATCTCCCGCATCTTGCAAAACTCTCTTACGCGCTCGATGTGGCTGAAAAAATCAACGACGTACGATTCGTCTCCCGCAAGGGAAGGGAAGACCGCCGACCAGATCTCTGCAGCGTCCTTGCCTCGCACAGGCTCGCGATTTTCGGTTTCTATCAGTTCGAGTCCCACGGCTTTCACGTCCCCGCCGAGGTCCAGCGCCTGCACATCCAGAGAAAAGGGCGGCAATTCCAGCGCGCCGCTTCCTGGCGCCGCAGTTCCCGGTGTGTTCATTCTTCGGACTCCAGATGCGGAAACTTGGCGCGAAATTCCGGCGACTGTTTCCGAACGTCCAGCCAGTCGAAGAAAGCATCCGGCGTTTCCAGCCAGATACGGAACCAGCTGGCGATTTCTACTTTTTCGGCGCGCTTATGAGCTTCCACCTTGTTGTTGCGCGAGATCATCTCCGCACGTCGCTTGCCGAGCCGCGCCACGTTTAAGACGCGCTCCACGGCTGCGTGTTCGGCCTGCGAGCGAAACTTGCGCATCAATTCATCCAGCCGCATGATGCTGACCTCGGCATCTTCCAGCGTCTTGAAGTGCAGCAGATCCTCGAATTCTTCCTCGTACTGTTCCTCGGCTTCCTCCTGCTGGTTAATCAATACCTTTTGTCCCGCGTCTTTCAGCACGTCCGCAATGTACTCCATTCCGGTCTTGCCGGCCTCCCCATGCTCGGCCACGAGCCGCCGGCGCAATTGGTCGATCTCTGCCGGCGTCCATTGCTGTACCTTGATCTCCCGGGCGGTCTCCAGGATCAGCGCCTTCTTGGTTTTCAATTCTTCGGTCATCGTGCTGTGCCTCGGTGTCGCTTGCCTTGTTTCTTCTTCGGACTGGGCGGTGGCGGCGGTGGGTCCGCCGGAAGACCGGCCAGCAGCCGACGGTACTTCACCACATTCTTGTTGTGTTCCGCCAGGGTGGCACCAAAAAAATGCCCGCCTTGGGTGTTGGCCACAAAATAAAGGTAATTCGTCTGCGCCGGCTGCAGCGCGGCGTGCAGCGACGCTTCGCCGGGATTTCCAATCGGCCCGGGAGGAAGCCCGCCGTGCTCATAGGTGTTGTACGGAGAATCGAAACTCAGGTCCTTCCCCGTTAGCGTTCCGCTGTATTTTCCGAGCCGCTCCATTCCATAGATTACCGTCGGGTCGCACTGCAGCCGCATGCCTTTTCGCAATCGGTTTTCAAATGCACCAGCTACCAGCGGCCGCTCTTCCGGCTTCGGCGTTTCCCTCTCTACGAGCGAAGCGAGCGTCACGATTCTGTTTACGGCCCGGTGGTCGCCCTCGTCCGTTGGTCCGCCCGCCGTCGGCCCCGCTAAGCGCTTCCACTCTTCCTTGAACTTGCGCACCATTTCCGCGGTCAGTTCGCTGGCCGCCGGATGTCTGGGAAGTTCATAAGTGGCAGGGAAGAGAAAACCTTCAAGCGTCTGGGCGCCCGGCGCAAATTCGCGAATCGCCGCCGGATCGCCTGCGGCATACAGAAAATCGCCCGCCCGCATGAATTTAGCTGCTTCCAGCTCGCGGGCGATGTCGAACATCGTTTCGCCTTCGCGCACCGTGAACGGTTGCTGGTACACCTGGCCGTTTGCGAGCTTCCAGAAGACCTCGCGGCCCGTCATGGCATGATCGAAGAAGTACTCGCCAGCCTGCGGTGTGCGCTTGGGATGCCGCCGTGCATAGATCTCAAACGCCAGAGCGCTGCGCACTACGCCATTTGTCTTCAGCAGAGACGCCACATGCCGGCTCGAAGCCCCGTGCGGCACATCGACGAAGACGCCTTCCGCCGCAAAGCCCTGGTAGGGTTTCGTCATTCCGTACCACATCCACGCCGCGGCGACTCCGGCAATCAACACGAATAAAAGCAATAGCACGAGCCAAAACTTCAATTCAGCCTCACAGATTCAGTTTCTTACTTTGCGCAAGCCTTCTCGGCCGTCTGCCCCCGCCGATCCAGGTACTCCTTCAAAATGAAAGCAGCCGCCATCGCGTCCACGGTCATCTTGGCCTTCACATTCTTCGGTTTCTTACTGCCGGTCAGTTTTTCGTCGCGGATAAATCTTCCCTGAACTTCTTCCAGCAAGCGCTCGGCTTCCCAGCTGGTGAGCCGCTCGTCCACCATGTCCACCGGCACGCCAATCTGCTTCTGCACGCGCTGCGCAAAGCGCTCCGCCTCTTCCGCCATTGAGCCGCGGGTACCATCCAGCCGCAGCGGCTGTCCCACGACGATCTGCTTCACGCT
>QHZC01000681.1 GCA_003224515.1 Acidobacteriota bacterium | reverse complement strand
AGTTTTTAGTTTTCAGAAGGAATAAGGACTTTTTCGGATCCGTTTTTTTTTCGCTTCGGACACCTCCTTTCTGCGAGCTTCATCCATGCTGCACCGTAATTCGGCTACTCTAGATTCGCCAATGTGTCTGTTCCTGCCGGTTCGCAGTACTTACGGCCTTCTGTTGAAAAATTGTTGTTCAGGGGATCCAGCCGCCGCCTAGAACGATGTCGCCGTGGTAGAAAACGGCAGCCTGGCCGGGAGTGATGGCGCGTTGCGGTGTGTCGAAAGTGACGCGCGCGCTGCCAGCGTCCATCGGCTCAATCATGGCGGGCGCAGGCTCGTGCTTGTGGCGGATTTTTACGAAAGCGCGAAACGGGGCGGATGGCTTCTCGCAGGAAATCCAATTCACGCCCTCCACTTCGCATTCTGTCTTTCTGAGGACATCGTCTTCGCCGACGACGACGCGGTTCTTCTCCGAGTCAATCGAGAGAACGTAGAGGGGCTTGCCGGCGGCAAAGCCGAGGCCCTTGCGCTGGCCGATCGTGAAATTGTGAACGCCGTTGTGGCGGCCGATCACTTCGCCGCTCTCGCTTACGATTTCACCACGGCCGTTCTGCAGCGAGATGCTGCGCTCTTGTGAATACGCCTGGATGAATTGCACGTAGTTGCCGTTCGGCACGAAGCATAATTCCATGCTTTCCGGCTTTTCGGCGACGGGCAATTTCACGCGGCGGGCCAGGGCGCGCACTTCTTCCTTGGTGAGCTCGCCGAGGGGGAAGTCGCTGCCGGAAAGTTGTTCCTGTGAGAGGCCCCAGAGGAAATAGGACTGGTCCTTCGATTCGTCGCGCGCGCGTAGCAATTCCCGCCGGCCGGTATCGCCGTTCTCGCGAATTCGCGCGTAGTGACCGGTGGCAAGAAGCTCGGCGCCGATCTGGCGCGCCATACGCAACAGCAGCTCAAACTTCACATCGGCGTTGCAATTGGTGCAGGCGATGGGCGTGCGGCCAGCAAGATACTGGTCCACGAAGGGGCGCACAACGCGCGCCTCGAAGTGCTCCTCGAAGTTCACAACGTAATGCGGAAAATTCAGGTGCTGCGCTACGGCCTTGGCGTCATAGACGTCATCGAGCGAGCAGCAGCGGTGCTGCGCCGGGCAGTCACCCAGCAGTTCAGGCAGGCGGCGTTGGTTCCAGAGCTGCATTGTGAGGCCGACAACGGTACGACCTTGCTGCTGCAAGAGAGCGGCAACGGTCGAGGAGTCGACGCCACCGGACATGGCGACGGCGATAAGCCCGTGGTGAGTTTCGGTTCAAGAAGGGCGCGATTGATCGTGCCCCTGCAGCTTCATTTTACCCGGCTTTAGCTACCTTTCGATAGGCGGGGGATAACTCGCGGAGCTGGGCGACCGCGGCGGGAACCACGTTGAGGGCGAAATCAAGGTCTGCCGAAGTGGTGTGACGGCCTAGGCTGAAGCGCAGACTAGCGCGGGCTTCTTCCGGCGGCAGACCTATGGCGGTAAGCACGTGGGATGGCTCCACGGCGCCCGAGGAACAAGCGGCTCCGGTCGAGCAGGCCAGACCTCTTAGGTCGAGGGCAATAAGCAGGGCTTCGCCTTCGACGCCGGGGAAAACGAGGTTTGTGGTGTTGGGAGTGCGCGGTGCCGCGGCACCGTTCACACGCGACTGCGGAACGCGCTGGAGCAGACCTTGCTGTAAGTTGTCGCGAAAAGTGGAGACGCGCCGGGCGTCTTCCGCGAGGGACTTGCGGGCGATTTCTGCGGCCTTGCCGAGTCCCACGATGGCGGCGACGTTTTCTGTACCGGGGCGGAAGCCGCGCTGGTGATGTCCGCCGTACAAAAGTTGCCGCAAGCGTGTTCCGCCACGGATGTACAGGGCACCGATTCCCTTGGGGGCATACAATTTGTGGCCGGAAATAGAGAGGAGATCGACTCCCAAGGCATCGACATTGATCGGGATTTTCCCCGCCGATTGTACAGCGTCGGTGTGGAAGTAAACGTCGGCTTCGGCGGCGATGCGGCCGATTTCTTCGAGTGGCTGGACGCTGCCGAGCTCGTTGTTCGCGTGCATGATGGTGATGAGGATGGTTTCCGGCCGGATGGCACGGTGCAGCTCCTCCAGCTCGATCTGTCCTTCGCGATCGGTCCGCAGATAGGTGACGCGAATGCCTTCTTTTTCGAGAGCTTGGCAGGCGTTGAGGACCGCTTCGTGTTCGATGACACTGGTGATGATGTGCCTTCCAATTTGGCGGGAGCGCACAGCCCCCTTCGGCGAGCTCCCTTCGGCTTCGCTCAGAGTAGGCAGGAGTGGCTGTGCCACAATTCCAAAGATGGCGTGATTGTCGGATTCTGTGCCACCGCTGGTGAAGACGATTTCCTGGGGGCGAGCACCGATCAGGGCGGCCACTTTTTCACGCGCGGTCTCAACGGCAGCGCGAGACTTTTGGCCAAAGGTGTGGATGGAAGCCGCATTGCCAAATTCCGCCGAGAAATAGGGAAGCATGGCGTCGAGCACTTCCGGCTCAACCGGCGTCGTGGCGTTGAAATCAAGATACACGCGGTTCATGGCGGTGCTCTCAGGATAACAGGGCGGGGATAAAGTGGCGAGCTAACTTGGGGCCAGAATTTGATGGCCGTCGGGGAGTGCAAGGGAAAGCGGAAGGTCGTAAATGGCGAGACCTAGGAATCGGACTCTACTTTTTTCGTCTCGCGAGAAGGCTGCGTTCTAACCCGCCAATTGAACAGGTTGCTGGTGTACAGGGCGATGCAGAGGAGATTTGCGGGGACGAAGCCGAATTGGGCGGTGCGAATACCGATGACGCAGACCACGGCGCTGTTGATTCCGGCGACGACCCACCCTTGCCAGAGTTTCTTGCCAATCAGCACAGTGGCCAGCACGGTCAAAACGCAGGATAGATAATCGAGTCGAATCAGATGGAGCATCTTCAGCATGTCAAGTAAGCGAACCAGACCAAGAGACTAGTAGAACAATTGGCCGGCATGCTCTTGGGTCTACGGCCCTCTTTTCTAGCTGGCTAGGCCGATTTCCCCGCCGATGGCAACGTTCGCGGGACTATGCGAGGGACGTACACACGGTGTGTACGAACGCTCGGTTCAACGCCGTCACACAGGATGCAATTGAGCGGCCAATCGCTCGGTGGCACGGAATAAAAGCCTGTCTCCAATGACAAAGGTAAGTCTTTTCGTGCGCAGCGGTTAGGGCACCGGTGGCGAGCGGCAGAAGAAAAGGGGCAGAGTGCTCAGGCGAAAATTGACCACTCTGAGACATCTTGTGTCACCTTGAAACGTTTCGCGCAGGAGTGCGATAGGAGCAGTTAGGACTAAGACCCGATTACATCGTCAAAACAACACGGAATTCGGCCTTACCGCTGGTCATGCGGGCTTAGGCTTCGTTCACTTGTCAGTTCGGCGAAGCGCAGGGCATCTTCGGAGTCCGTGGGGATTCCCGAGGCCCAGCCTTGGATGCGTTTCCTGCCGAAGAGAATTTTCGCGGGAGGCACCTCGATAGGGTCCATGCTAGCTCCTACGACCACCATTTTGCCGTTGGGGCCGAGGCCGTCGACGAGAGCGGTCATGGCCTTGGCGCTCGGGGCGGTTGCGAGGATGACTTGTGCGCCGCCAAGTTTTTGGAGTTCGGCTGCGGCATTGGCGGCGGCGCTATCTATAAAAATGTGGGCGCCGAGTCTTTTGGCGGCTCGGTTTCCTTGCCCCGGCTGATGGCTGCCACGCGATAGCCGAACTTGTTAGCGAACTGAACGCCAAGGTGGCCGAGGCCGCCGATTCCTTGTACCGCCACCAAATCTCCCGGGAAGGCACGGCTGTGGCGCAAAGCGTTGAAGGTGGTGATGCCGGCGCAGAGGAGCGGCGCGGCATCGGCGGGATCGAGCGAGTTCGGCATTTGGGCGAGGGCTGCGACGGGGGCGAGCATGTACTCGGCGTAGCCGCCGTCGTAGCTGATTCCGGTTATATTTAGATTTGCACAATTTCCGAAATCACCGCGGCGGCACTGGAGGCAGGTCCCGTCTTGCCCGCCGTGCCATCCAATGCCAACGCGCTGGCCTTTTTTCCAGAAAGTGACGCCGGCGCCGACGTCGTCGATTACCCCCGCGACTTCGTGGCCCGGGGAGCGGGGATAAAGCTGTCCGGGCATGGGGGTATCCTTGACGAGATGGTCGCTGAAACAAATTCCGCATGCTTGCACAAGGATGCGCACTTGCCCCGGACCGGGCTGGGGAACATCGCGCTCTTGAATCTCAAAATCGCGACCGGGGTTGGTCACCACGGCTATCTTCATTTTTGGCATTGGTCTGTTCCTCGCGGCACTTGCGTCATGTTCTTCAGCTCTTGGATGCCCGCTACGGCCGCTCGTTAGGTGGAAGTTATGTCTGCTTCGGTTCCTTTCTAGAGTGCTGGGATTGAGGTGAGGCCTTAGTTCCGAGGAGCGGCTGAGCAAGAATGGCGGCTCCGCGGAAGGCCGCTGGACAGTGCGTTCGTGCTACAGTTTCCGGTTCAGGGTGCCAGCCGCCGAAGGATTGGCGGACTAAAACCGCCGTTATAACTTCGAATTATTGGCGTCGATGAATCTCTTACGGAGGATGTGTGGCGTATCAGGATTTGCGGGAGTTTGTGCGGAAGCTGGAGAAGGAAGGGGAGCTGAAGCGGATTCGCGCGGAAGTGGACCCTGTTTTGGAGATTGCAGAAGTGGTACAGCGGGTCATGCGGGGCAAACAAGGCGGACAGGCAAGAATGTCCGTCCCACTCGGAGGTAACCCGGCGCTACTGTTCGAAAAGCCCAAGGGATCGCGGCATCCCTTGCTGATCAATGCGTTTGGAAGCGTACGGCGGATGGCATTGGCGTTTGAAGTGGAGGGTCTGGATGAGGTAGCGGCGCGAATCCGCGGATTCCTGGCAATGGAGACTCCGCAAGGGCTCTTCGAGAAAATCAAGATGCTCCCGAAGCTGGCGGAACTCGGATCGTTTTTCCCAAAAAGTGTAAAGACCGGAGCCTGCAAGGAAGTCATTCAGAAGGGAAGTGACGTCAACCTGTTCGACTTTCCCATCCTCAAATGCTGGCCGCAGGATGGCGGGCGCTTCATTACATTTCCGCTGGTGTTCACGAAAAATCCGGAGACCGGAAAGCGGAATGTGGGGATGTACCGAATGCAAGTTTACGACGAGCGGACGACGGGAATGCACTGGCAGACGCAGAAACACGGGGCGGAGCATTTTCGGCGAGCGAAAGCCAAGAATCCCGAAGGCAGGATTCCCGCAAGCGTAGTGATTGGCGCCGATCCAGCGACGGCGCTGTCAGGAATGCTGCCGATTCCGGCGGACCTCGATGAGATGATGTTCGCCGGCTTCTTGCGGCGCGAGCCCGTGGAAATGGTGCCTTGCGAGACCAACGATCTGGAGGTGCCTGCCCGCGCGGAGATCGTGCTGGAAGGCTACGTCAATCTGAATGAGATGAGAACGGAGGGT
>QHZC01000031.1 GCA_003224515.1 Acidobacteriota bacterium | reverse complement strand
ATCAGTCATCGCCATGATTTGCGCGATCCGAGCATAGCGCCTCAACTCGCAAAGCAGCGCGCGGACGTCGAGGCCTTCATGAAAAAGCCGTTTGAACCCGAGTTGGCGGGACCTTCGCTCATTGCCGCCACCGTGGCGCTCACTAACCCGGTTGCCGGTAAAGGAAAGAAAGTGTTCGACCAAGAGGGCTGTGCCGAGTGTCACGGCGAAGATTTGACGGGAACGTCTGCAGCGCCAACATTGATTGGAGTGGGAGATAAGTGCGACAGCGCAAAGCTGGAGAGCATTTTGAAGCAACCCACAGATGCAATGACGGACGGAGGAATGACGCCCGTTGAGTTAAAGGACGAAGACCTTAAGAATTTGATTGCATTCCTTAAGGCTCTTAAGTGATTCGCGGGCAAACGGCTTAAAGCACCGGGAATTGCAGATCTTCCGCTATTGGTTCAACCACAAGGCGAGTTGGGAAACGGGCAGGCCCCAAGGTGGGTCAGTCATGAGGCTTTCGGCAAAATGCTCTTCTACGATCACCACATGTTGAGAAGCTCACGACGCCGCCTGATCAAAGACAATGCGCGCAACCCTGCCGTTCTGCCAGAGCCAACGATCATTCCGTGTACCCACCGTGTACCTCACTTGGGCGAATGTGCTGTTTTTGGCGTTTAATGAAAAAACGAGTTACGTCCTATCTGACTTGCGAATGTGGTTTGCCTGGAGCCAGCGGATTTCCGGCGAACCAGCACGGTTCGACGCGCGAAAGAGTTGAAATTACTTAGATGCGCTACGTACAGACACAAGTCCATCACTTCCGAGTGGCCTTACGCGTTTGTTTCCTGAAGAGTACGCCGTCATCCGCACGTGATCAGTCGCGAGCGGTGGCCAATTTTCGCACATGCAGACCACTGGTTCGTTTACTGTATCCAAGTCGATCAGTCTGTGGTAAATCAGTGCAAAATGCGAGCAGCAGCCAGAGTCATGCGGTTTCCGTGAGCTGCGGTTAGGAGGGACAGTGAAGAATCGACCTCGGTCTCGCAGCTCTCTAAAGGGTTCGGTTTCGCGGCGCAAGTTCTTAGGGCAAACCGCGGCGGCGGCGATGGGCCTCTCTATCGTACCGCGCCGTGTGTTGGGCGGCGCGGGATATGTTCCGCCGAGCGACAAGGTCAATATTGCGTTTATCGGCGTTGGCTCGCAGGGTCTGCGCGTCATGTTGCGTTTTTTGCGTGAACCCGACGTACAAGGCATCGCCGTCTGCGATCCGAACAGGTCCAGCGCCAATCACCCGCAGTGGGACGTGCATGAGTTTTGCAAGTCCGTGCGCAAATTGCTGGGCGTCGATAGCGGCTGGGATTGGCTCAGCCCCGACCAGCCCATTCAATTGACCCATTCTCTCCAGGTGACCAGTGGCGTTGCAGGCCGCGAACCGTGTCAGAAAATCGTCGACGCCTACAATGGTCTTCAGCAACGTTCCGGCGAGTCTCGCGGCTGCACGGCCTACGGTGACTTCCGCGAGCTGCTCGAAAAGCAAAAGGACCTCGATGCCGTTGTCGTATGCACCACCGACAACCTGCACGCGGCTGTATCCGCAGCGGCGATGAAGAAGCGCAAGCATGTCTTTTGCCAGAAGCCTTTAACCCACACCATCTATGAGGCCCGCCGCATGGTGGAAATCGCGCGCGATACCGGCGTGGCCACTCAGATCGCGGTCGCGAATCAAGCCTCTGAAGCCACGCGCTTGCTGTGTGAATGGATTTGGGACGGCGCTATTGGGCCGGTGCGCGAAGTCAGCAACTGGTCCAGCCGTCCGTACTGGCCGCAAGGTCTCGAACGGCCCAAAGAAGCGGAACGAGTGCCGGAGGGTTTGGATTGGGATCTCTGGCTCGGCCCGGCGCTCGAGCGCTCTTTCCACCATGCTTACTTGCCGTTTGTATGGCGCGGGTGGAGCGACTTTGGCTGTGGCGCTCTTGGCGACATGGGTTCCTACAGTTTCGATACGATTTTTCGGGTCCTAAAGCTGGAAGCGCCGATGAGTGTGGAAGCGAGTTCGAGCGAGCGCTACGAAGAGACCTACCCGCTGGCTTCGATCATCCGCTACACCTTCCCGGCCCGTGGCGACATGCCACCCGTGAAATTCAGCTGGTATGACGGTGGTCTAAAACCGCCGCGTCCGGAGGAGCTGGAAGAAGACCGTCCGCTAAAAGGGGACGGGGAAGAAAATGACGAAGGGCTCCTTTTCGTCGGAGACCGTGGCAAAATTCTTTGCGCCTTCAATGGCGCCCGTCCAAGGCTTATTCCCGAGACGAAGATGAATAGCTACAAAGAGCCGGCAAAAACACTGCCAAGGTCACCTGGCAACGAAAGGGAATGGCTCGACGCCTGCAAAGGAAGCAAAGTCAAGCCCGGTGGGAATTTCGAATTCTCGGGCCTCGTCACCGAGACTTTGCTCCTGGGAAATCTCGCGACTCACTTGGGACAAAGACTCCATTGGGATCGCGCCAACCTGAGAGTCGTTAACTCCGCTCTCGCACAGAAGTACGTCCGCCCGGAACGTCGAAGCGGGTGGGAACTTTAGCGAGTACGTGTAATCTTAGAGCTGCAGATTTCAACGGTTCACGGGTGGCTCAGTCGCGTAGCAAAATATCAGCGAGCAAGGAGGCGTCAATGTCAGCGACTTCGAGAAGAGCGTTTCTTAAGAATGCGGCGAAAGGCGCCGCCGCGGCCGGCTTTGTTTCCGTACGTGCGCTGGAGCTTCGCGCCAATCCGCTGGGCATGCCAATCGGATGTCAGACGTGGCCTGTTCGGGCAATGATCGCCCAGGACTTTCCCGGCACGATCAAGCAGCTTGCCGAGGCCGGATTTCAGACGATTGAGCTTTGCTCGCCGGTAGGTTACGCCGAGCAAATACACAGGCACCGAGCTCCGGAGAATTCTCGGCGATGCAGGTGTCAGATGTGTGAGTTCTCACTTCGGCATCGAGGAACTTAGGGAGAATCAACAGGGCCGAATTGCCTGGGCGAAAGATGTTGGCCTGACGCAAATGATCGTGCCCAGCCTCGACGGGCCCCGGAAACCGACAATGGATGATGTGAAGCAAGCGGCCGACGAATACAACAAAATGGGCGAACAGGCGGCCAAGGCTGGTATCCAGCAGGGGCTTCACAATGAGGACTTTGAACTCTCGATGGTTGACGGCAAACGGACTTATGACTTATTGCTGGACCTTATCGATCCGAAGCTGGTCAAGTTCCAGTTTCAGGTCTCCACGATCAGCCGGGGCTATGACGCCGCTGAGTATTTCACGAAGCATCCTGGCCGCTTCATTTCAATGCACGTACAAGGCTGGTCGGCAAAAGCTAAGAAAGTGATGGCGGTGGGGCAGGACACTTTGGATTGGAAGAAAATCTTTACTGCGGCGAAAGTGGGCGGCATAAAGAATTACTTCGTCGAAATGAACCTGGAAATGATGCAAGCCAGCGTTCCCTATCTTCGCAAACTGCAGGTCTGATGAACCTGTTTGGTTACTCTTGCCGACGGGGTTCCCGACTGCGGATAAGCATCGCGCCCTTACCTCGGGCGCGGCGTCCGAGCTGCTGCCTGGGCGACGGTCGCGTGACTTGGTTCGCCTTGGACAGTAAAGCAGTCCCTTTCCTCTTGGCCGCCTCCACAAAATCCTATGTCGGCTGGGGAACTCATTTCATTGACTACGACAATGACCGAAATTTGGATCTGATCATCGTGAATGGTCACATCAACCAGGCCATTGAGACGACACGTGAATTATAAAGAGCCGCTACTGCTCCTCCACAACGATGGGAAGGGAGTTTTTCCAGGATCGGAGCAAGCACGCTGGCTCGGCATTCCGCTTCGCTTACCTTGCACGGGGTCTCGCGGCCGGCGACTTCGATAATGACGGCGGTTTGGACATTGTCTTCACTCGTCTCGATGATCAGCCCGTCCTATTGCGCAATGGTGTGGGCTCGGATCACCCCTGGGTCGGTTTCAAACTGCAAGGAACAAAAAGCAATCGCGATGCGATCGGGGCGAAAATTACCCTGGACACGGGAAAACGAAAGCTCATCCGTTGGATTACCAGAGGGGCGAGCTATCTTTCCTCGCACGACAGGCGGGTTATCGTTGGTCTCGGTGATGGGTTTGTTGCGGGAACGGTGGATGCGGAGATCCGCTGACCCAGCGGTACTTTGCAAAGACTCTCCACCCTCAAGCTGAAGCGATATCACAAAATCGTCGAGCCCGCCGGAACCCACAATTAAGCCGGATCCGCACCCCACGGCAGGACTCACTTCAGCAATTCCTTCGAACGAGGCCCAGCTCACGCGAGCCGGGCCTCTGAGAATCACCAACAATTCTGATTTTTCAACTTCCGCGGCGCAAAAACCCTCAGATTCGAGAACTTTTCCCTTGACAGAAAACATTAAATCGATTCAATAGATGTCTAAGGGGTGTGGTTTCGTATTTTCAACTGGTGAAAATTACGACGATGCGGCTCTTGAATCATTTGCTCCTGCGCTCATTGGAGGAGAATTGCCATGGATAAGTGTCGGAATTGGGGTGTTTTCATCAAATTTGGCCTAGTACAAAGAGGAAGACCCGGTCCCGTCGCAATCAGAGTGGGATTGTGTTGCATCGAGGCTTCCCTTGCCCTCTGCCTGCTCGCGCCCAGCGCCTGCGCTCAGCTCTATACCGGTTCCGTGTCCGGCACCGTGACGGATCCTTCCGGCGCTGCGATTCCATCGGCGCATGCCACGCTAACAGATGTGGAAAAGGGCTTCACTTACACGGCCTCGGTCAACGAGACGGGCCGGTTCGTGCTGCGCCAAATCCCGCCTGGCTCCTACGCCATAAGAGTCGATGCGCCAAACTTCCAAGCTGTACGGCGCGAAGGAATCAAGCTGGACATCAACCAGAACATTTCTCTCGATTTCTCGTTGAAAATCGGCGCGGCCACGGAAACCGTGGATGTCGTCGCCAGCGCGGTACATCTGCAAACCGAAGACGCGGTCACCGGCCAGGTAATCGACCGGCGCTACGTCAATGACCTTCCTCTGGTGGGCCGCAGCGTGCTCGATTTGGCTTACCTCACGCCTGGCATTACCGAAGTGGACACCGACTGCCAGGGATGCATGGCTAACAACTTCATCTCAAATGGCAGCCGCAATGCTACGGCAGACATTCTGCTGGACGGAGTATCCAGCACGAATTTCGAGCAGAACAGCGGGATTCTGGCGCCCACTTATGTTCCATCGGTTGATGCTGTCGAAGAATTCAAAGTCCAGCAATCGAACTTCAGTGCCGAATTTGGTTTCACCGGGGCAACCGTAGTCAACGTCCTCACGCGCTCGGGAACCAATCAATTTCACGGCACACTTTATGAATTCTTGCGCAACGACAAGCTGGATGCGGCTCAACGACTTCGGTGGAACCGTGGGCGGCCCTATCTGGAAGAAAAAGACCTTCTTCTTTTTTGATTACGAAGGCCGTAGGGCCAGGTCCTTTACCTCGGCAACCGCAGGAGTTCCCACAGATGCCATGAAGAAAGGTGACTTTGGAGAACTTTGTACGCTCGACGGGAACACTTTTAATGCAAGTGGGATGTGCAGCGATCCATCGCAACAGCTTTGGGATCCCTATTCGGTTTCAAATTCAAGCAGTCAGGGCAACACCACGCGCACACAAATCATCCCCTTCAACAATTTGTCGACGTATGCCAGCCCGGGAAATCCGGCTTTGAACGGAACGCCGTATCAGGTCTCAAACCCAAGGACTGCAGGCAATCTGATCGATCCGGTCGCGTCCAAGCTGATGCAGATGTTCCCCTCGCCGACTCAGCCGATTGGATCGACCGGCGATCTCAGCAGTGATTGGTTCGCGGCCGGAACCAACAAAGATTCCCAAAACCAATTCGACATAAAGATTGACCATCGCTTCAGCGAAACCAAACTGTTGAGCGGTAAGTATGCGGAGCGCAGAGACAATTTCCATAGCTTCAACTGCTTTAATGGCCCAGCCGATCCCTGCACGGGAGGTCCCGTTCAAGAGCACGACCATCTGCTGGCGCTCAATTACGCCCAAACGTTTCGTCCCACGCTCACCCTCACTCTTTCCTACGGTTTCACCCGCGGCGCCGTTGATCAGACAGGTATTCGCGGCGACTTCCCGAAACTTGACCCGGTAGCAGACTTGGGTCTCCCGGCTTACATGGAGGTCTCCGGTTTTCCGCAGTACCCCGCCATCAGGATCAGTGGCTACAACGGGGCCGCCGGCAATAACATTGGCACGCAAACTTTCAGCATCATCAAGGAAGGACAGGAAACGCACAATTTGCTGGGTGGCTTGAATTGGATTAAGGGAAAGCACGATCTGAAGTTTGGCGGTGAAATGCGCGTGCACCGCATCAACTTCACTCAGCCGGGTTGGCCCGGAGGACAGTTCCGGTTCGACAAGACGGGAACTTCGCAACTGCTCACACCGGGTGCACAATTCGTAGACCCGGCCAACGGTCCGTCCGACGGCTCCGGCGATGGTATGGCGAGTTTTCTCATAGGCATAGGCCGCATGAGCTCGCCTCAACCCGCTGCCTTCAACGGTCCGTACGAGGTTCCTAACAATGTGGCCACCCAGAACTTCCAATTCGGCGGGTTTGTCCAGGATAACCTCAAAGTCGGCCCCAAGTTCACGCTAAATCTGGGCCTCCGCTACGAAGTTTCCTTGCCTCGCACGGAGCGCTTCAACCGCATGAACTGGCTGGACCCGAACATTTCTTACACCTTGGCCGCAGATTCAGCGGTACTTCCCGGAGCCCCGCCTCTCACACTCAAAGGCGGTGAGGTCTTTGCAAGTCCCAAGAATCGCTACAACTACGATACCTTCTACGGAGCCATCCAGCCGCGTTTCGGATTTGCCTATACACTGCCGCATACTTTGGTCGTTCGTGGAGGTTACGGCATTTACTTCCAGCAGCCGCGCTCCGGAGCCGCTGGAACCGGCCCCTGGGGCTATCAAGGTTTCGACCAACAAACCCAATGGATTCCATCGTTCAATAATCTTACAGTGTTGCCGGGAGCTCGATTGAGCAACCCGTTCCCAGGAACGGGGCCGAAACTTCCTCCAGGCAATTCGTTAGGTTCCCTAAACGATGTCGGGTTTTCAGCCGTGGGCCCCATTCCTTCGGTCAGTCACAACGTGCCGTACGAGCAAGCCTGGAGTTTCGGACTCCAAAAGGAGCTTCCATGGAAAATAGTGGCCGAAGCCAACTACGTCGGCAAGAAGGGAACGCATCTATATCTTGGTGGCTTCCGCGAAAACAATCTCTTGCCGGCGTCTGTGCTGCAGCTAGATAACGCCCAGCTCACCGATCTCGCCAACACCCCAGCGACGAATCCATTGCTTGGGTACATCACAGATCCATTGAGTCCGCTCTCAGGGGCTACCGTCCCGAAGTACCAATTGATGCTGCCCTACCCGCAATTCACTGGATTCCAGGGCGACTCTCCACCAATTGCAAACTCCATCTATCACGCCGCCCAGTTCCGCGTCGAAAAATCTTTCTCAGGCGGACTGCAGTTCCTGGTAACTTACTCTCTTTCAAAGTCCATCGACGGTGCGTCCGCGACCGACGACAGCATTTCGTGGTTGGGCGGCGGGCTCAACGGCAACACCCTCGCGGTGCAAAACCCATACGACCTTAGGGCAGAACGGGCCGTGTCGACCTTCGACATCCCGCAAGTCCTGCAGTTCAGCTATGTGTATTCACTGCCCGTCGGCCGCGGAAAACGATTCGGCTCTAACATGGACGCGATCTTAAACGGCGTTATCGGCGGTTGGCAACTGAACGGTATTTGGCGCTTCGCTAAAGGTCGGCCGATCATCCTCGTTCTCGATTCGACCAACCCAATTCCGACCTTCGGACAGCGGCCCAGTTTGACCGGGCTATTGCAAGTGAACAACTCTTCCAAGGCAAGCATGGTCGCGAATTACTTTGCCAATGCCTGCGAAGGTGCTCCTTCGTCTTCATGTCCGTCCAGCGTCGTTGTGCAGCCGGACGCTTTCACGTTTGGGAATGCGCCAAGAACAATCACCAATATTCGCCAGCCCGGCAACAAGAACGTTAACATGTCGCTCTTCAAGCAATTCCCTATGTCGCGCTTTCGTGAAGGCATGCATATGGAGTTTCGCTTTGAAGCATTCAACGTGTTTAACCATCCGAACTTTGCCGGGCCGGATACGGACTTTGGAGGCGGTTCGTTCGGCCAAATCACGTTTCTGGCCTCGCCTATGCGCGAGGTGCAGTTAGGTCTCAAGCTGTACTTCTAGAGCAAGGCGAAATTTGCTTACCGCGCGCACTGGTTAACTTGAGCTTTGCAGTGAATTTGTCAATGGGATGCATTACTGCCAATTCAATTCCCATCGTCGGAGCGATACTCTTATGCACTTCTTTGTTGCTTGGCAGAAGAGACTTTCACCGCCAGTCATAGTTGTCCATCTTGATCGGCCATCATCGCCGGCTCTTCGAATGACCGCAGCGAGGGGCTTCCTCGCCTTATTATTCCTCTTGTCGGCCGCTGCTTGCGCGCCAGAGGGTCAGGCACAGACCATCCGCGTGGATGTTACCTCGGACCACGTTACCAATTCGTTTCGTCCCACGGAATCGCTCGGCGCCGGCGTGGACCGCATTCCGCGGGCCGCCACCGACAAGATCTTCACCGAGCCCATGCTCAAGCAGATTCTTTCCGCCGGTTGGCAGACGGTCACCTACCGTCAGAACACGGAACTCTTCGTCGAGGCGTGGCACTGGAATCCGCAAGGCACCTGGAGCGAGCCGGGCGACAAAGGCTATTTTGTCGGCAATTCCGCACCCTCCGAGTTCATTCGTCATTCCTTCGGATATCCCCTCCCCCACGCCGGTTTCTCGCGTCCCGATGGCACCAGCTATTCGCGGCTGACCGACGGCGATACCAATACGTATTGGAAGAGCAATCCCTATCTAACGAAGGCTTACACCGGAGAGGATGACAGTTTGCACCCGCAATGGGTCGTCGCTAATTTTGCGAGCATTCAGCAAATTAATGCCATCCGCATCGCTTGGACCGCGCCCTTCGCCCGGCAGTATCTCGTGCAGTATTGGACGGGGGCACGATCACCAACGGTACCGGGGGTGACGCCACCATCCAATTGTCGCGCGCGCCCCTCCCGGTGCAGTTTGTCCGTATCTTGATGACCGAGTCATCGAACACGTGCGACACCCACGGTTCGTCCGACCCGCGCAATTGCCTGGGCTACGCCATTAAAGAACTTTACCTCGGGACGGTCACGGCCGACGGCAAGTTCCATGATGTAATCCGCCACACGGCGGACCGCGCGCAAACGAATACGATTTGTTCATCGGTGGATCCCTGGCACGAAGGCTCGGTCATCAATGACCGCGGGGACCAGGTAGGCTTCGACCTCTTCTACACCAGCGGCATCACGCGCGGACTTCCCGCAATGATCCCGGTGGCCATGCTCTATGACACACCTGAAAATGCGGTTGCGGAAGTCGCCTACATCGAGAAGCGCGGCTATCCGATTTCCTACGTGGAAATGGGGGAAGAACCCGATGGAAAACATACTTTGCCCGAGGATTACGGCGCGCTTTACCTGCAATGGGCTACTGCCCTGCACCGCGTTGATCCGAAGCTGAAGCTGGGCGGTCCGATTTTCGAAGGCGTCAACAATGACATCGAAGTATGGCCCGACGCGCGGGGCAAGACCTCATGGATGGGCCGGTTCTTCGATTACTTGAAGTTGCATGACCGCCTCGCGGATCTGTCTTTCGTATCTTTCGAGCACTATCCGTTTCAGCCCTGCAAGTTGCAGTGGAGCGAACTTTACGAAGAAGCGAATCTGGTCCGGCATATTCTTCAGGTTTGGCGTGACGACGGCTTGCCCCCCGGTGTCCCCATGTTCATCACGGAATCCAACATCGCAGCAGGCGATGACGAATCTTTCGTGGACATATTCGCCGCACTTTGGTGGGCTGATTATGTCGGATCGTTTCTTGAGGCTGGTGGCAACGCCGTCTACTACTTTCACTACATCCCGCTCGGCCAGTCTCTTGGATGCCACGGAACCTCTCCCGGAACGTTTGGAATGTTCACGGTGGATTCGAACTACGATGTGAAGCAGCCCAACTCTCAATTCTTTGCCGGCCAGATGATCAATCTGGAATGGGTCGAGCCGGGAAGAGGTGTGCACCGCATTTTCCCCAGTTCGAGCGACATCCGCGACCCCGCCGGCCATGTTCTGGTCACTTCTTATGCGCTGGTTCGCCCCGATGGAAAATGGTCGTTGATGCTGGTCAACAAAGACCAGGAAAATCCGCACCCCGTGCGCATCGTATTTCAAGACGACAAGAGTAAGAAGGATAGCTTCTTCGCGGGCTCCGTGAGTGTGGCCACCTTCGGATCGGAGCAGTATCAATGGCATTCGAATATCAAGGGGGGCATTGCGGACCCCGACGGTCCCCTTGCAAAGTCCTCAATTACGGCTGGCGAACGCACCGTTTACACACTGCCCAAAGCTTCTGTCACGGTGATACGCGGAAAACTTGCGACCGACGCCCCTCCAGGGAGGCAGGATAAATAATCCGAAGGCCGGTTGATTTGGCCGTTTGGCTGGGCGGCTTGCGTCTGCTTTATCGGATTCAGTTCTTTTCTGTTGATGGCGACAATTTCGTTCGGGCGCCAGAGGGCGTTCGGATCGACAAGCAGCCAGGCTGCGGCACCAAGCGCCCATAAACCCGCGGCGACACAAAAGGAAGTGGTCCGGCCAAATCGCGACGCGATTGCCGGCGTGAGTGAGGCGGTGAGGGCTCCTCCAAATTGATTGCCTTCATGAAACCCCAAATGGAGCCTGAGATCCGGCGGCAATGTCCGCAGTAACTCTCCAAAAAGAGCTTTGCGAAAGATAAAGCGCGCCTGCGCCACCGGCAAGAACAACGCTCACCAGCCTGGCGCTATGCACTTGCGAACCAAACGCAAGAAAGCAGTCAGCAGGAGCGCAATAACGGCGATTCCGCATCGTCCGACCCGTTTTCCGTAGAGCTTCAAGCTTATTTCTGATTGCGCCGCCCCACGGACTGCACGCGGCCATTGAAAGGAAACGGACCGCTATCAAGGGAAACGCTTCAATAGCCCCAACGATGTGATCATCGGCCCGCAAGGGATCTGACAACCCAATGGGCTGGTCTTCTCTCCCGATGGAAAGCGTTTCTATGTAGATGACAGCAAGGAAAGAAACATTCGCGTTTATGACCGGAAGCCGGACGGGACGCTGGCCAATGGACGCATTTTCGGAGCAGCGCCTGACGGCAAAGGCGATGGCGTGCCGGACGGAATCAAAATAGACAAAGATGAAAGTCTCTAATGGGTGTGGGACAACCTGGGTGAGGCCTTTTCCGTAGTCGGGCACTCTTCCCGTGCTAGTCTGATGGCGGCGTGTCCCCACTTCGGCGAATTCGCAGTATTTGGCGTTTTTCGCGTTCAATGAAATGAATTTAGTTGCGCGTTATCAGTGCGGTCCGAATTCTGCTTCCCCCCACCAAGTCTTACGCTAGCAGATGACTTAGCACGCCCATCAGAGGCCGTGCTTGGCGGACCCGAGTACGACTCTCTCAAAGGTGCGAGCTTTGGCCTTTGCGGTTTTTTCTTCTCGATTCCTCGGTGGTGCGTTCGTTTCGAGGGAATGAATGAGACGGGTCGAGATCTCCGCTATTTCATCGACAGCAGCCAAGAACGAAGCCTCATTGGCTCTCGACGGTTTGTTAAAACCGCTAATTTTTCTCACGAACTGGAGAGCGGAAGCTTGAATCTCTTCGGGTGTGACGGGCGGATCAAAGTTGAAAAGTGTTTTGATGTTCCTGCACATTCCTATGACCTCAACTAGAATTGACTAAACTCTTTGCGCGCCCCGGTTGATGGCCGAGACTGAATTTCTATGTCGCTCATCGCAACCGTAGTTCGCTCTTACGTGCTGCTGGCCGACTTTGCTGTCTTGAAGGAAGCGAGGCGTTGGCGGGCATAGTTGCACCAGGGGCCCGCGGGATCTAGTCGGACATAGGCTTCCCAGTGCTGCTGCGCTTCGGCGGACGCGCCCAGCTTCTCGCAAACGAAAGCCAGATTGTAGTGCGCGTCGGGATAGTTCGGATCCAGACGAACTGCTTGCCGGAGGTGCTGCCGTGCTGCTTCGAGTTCGCCGATTTCTTCCAGCACACTCCCCAGATTAAAATGGGCCAAAGCATTTTCCGCGTCCAGCGCAAGAGCGCGCCGGAAGTACTCAGTCGCCTTTTCCAGATTTCCATCCTCGTAGCAGAGCGTCCCACAATTGATCAGTACGTCAGACCTTTCGGGATCGACCCACAAAGCACGATCATACGCATCGATCGCTTGGGCCCTGGCCTTTCCCTCGGCTTCGTACTCGAGTGCCGTGGCCAGCCACTCATCGGCATTGCACCCGGCCATGACGCGCACACTTTCCTCAAGCTCGCGAGTCTCGAAGTTCAATACAAACTGACCCGACAGCGGTTCCAGTCGCGCTCCGCCCCGCTCCACAAGGATATCTTTTCCATCGGAAAGAACGCGGAGCTCGGAAAGTGGCGCGTGGGCCTGGGCAAGTTTCTCGCGAAGTGCGCCAAGCGCTCGCCGCAGACGGT
>QHZC01000151.1 GCA_003224515.1 Acidobacteriota bacterium | reverse complement strand
TTCAATTTTAATGACTCGGTCACAGCATTGAACTTGAAGAACGGCCCGGCCACGAGCGATCAGGTAAACGCCGTTGCCAGTTTTCTCCTGGACATGCCCAACTCCGTGGGCCGCGACGTTCCCATCGTCTCCAAGACGTTTCGAGGGACCGAGTTGTTCAGCTACGTGCAGGACACCTGGCAGGTCACGCGGAAGCTTACGCTAAGCCCGGGCCTGCGCTGGGAGTTCTACCCACCCTTTACCCCTAAGGCTGCGGGCCGATTCTCGAACTATGATCCCAACACTAACAGCCTGGTGATTGCCGGCGTCGGCGGCAACCCGCTTGACTTGGGGCGGCAGACCAACTACAAGGATTTCGCGCCGCGCTTTGGCATTGCCTATCGCATGACCGACCGTACGGTCGTGCGCGCCGGTTTCGCCATGAGCTATTTCCCTTATCCGGACAACGACTACGCTTTTGACTTTCCTGTGCTGCAAAACAACGCATTTTCGGCGGCAAACGACTTTACCCAGGTGCAAAACGCGGGACAACCCGTATCTATGTCCGGCGGGCTTCCCGCCCCCATCGTGGCCACGATTCCTTCGAACGGGATCATTCCGGTGACGGCAACTAAGGTCGGTACTACCAGTCTCGTGGATCAAAAATACACTGCGGTCCCCCTGAATTTTCGCGAACCCTACGTTGAATCTTGGAATCTTGCCATACAGCGAGCTCTACCCGGAAAGTTCGTTCTGGAAGCGGCCTATGTGGGCAATCATGGGGTCGATGTGCCTGCGACCTTCAACTTAAATGCGGCAACCGTTGCGAACACGGGTCAGGCTGGCCGCCCTCTCTTGCAGCGCTTCGCACCCAACGGACCGACGAACGATGTCAATCTCAAGTATGCGGGATTCAGTTCCGCCTATCACGCGCTGCAGGTGAAGATGGACCATAAACTTTCCGCAGGCTTTCTCATGACCACCGCTTACACCTATGGCAAGGGGCTGGGGTTCAGGACCGACGGCGGCGGCGAGGGAGGAATTAACATCTACGTTGCAAACATCCGTATCAACTATGCGCCGATGACCTACGATCGCCGGCATACGTTTGTAAACAGCGTGATTTACGAACTTCCGTTCGGCAGGGGAAAACCTTGGCTGAAGTCGGGAGCTGGTCAATGGATTGCCGGCGGATGGCAGGTCAGTACGATCCTCACGCTGATGACGGGTGCGCCGCTCGTCTTCAGCGGCGGACCGTTTAAGATCCTGCACGGTATCAATTCAAGTCCGTGGTTCGAAAACACCTTTGATCCAACCACAAAATGCAAAGGTCCGTTTTGCCCTGGTACGCGGGGTGTTCTTGGAAATACACCACGCACAGCGTTCCGTGGACCGGGGCTCTTCAATCTGGATAGTTCTGTGTTCCGGCGTTTCGCCCTGAAAGAACGTGTAGGACTGGAATTTCGCGCCGAAGCGTTCAGTGTGACGAACACACCTCAATTCAGCAATCCAAACACGAACTTTAACTCGAGCAGCTTCGGTTTCGTAAAAGGGACAAACGGAGGCAATCGGTCAGTGCAACTCGGAGCGAAGCTGACTTTTTAGCCTGGCGCGCGGAATGAAGGTTTTGGAGAAATCGAAGCCGCGCTGGCCTTCCTCCCGGCTTTTCGCCGCGGGGTAAAGAGGTCGTGATAGCCTGAGCCTTCGAAGACGACAGCGGGCCACGAAAACAACCACAAAGGTGAAGAACTGAGAGTTGCGAAGGCCGTCGGGGAGAGTGGTATGCAGTATCGAATGCCGAGGCGAGAATTTATTCTGGGCATGGGAGTAGCGGCTGTTACGGCGGTTTCCTCTTTTCCACACGAGAAAGTATGGGCTGCTGAGGCGCTTTATCCGCCGATGGACTTGTCGTATTTTGATACGCCGATTTCGCCTGGGCCCAGTGAGATCCATTTTGGATACGCGGCCATCACCTGGGGCGGAAACGACCGGCAGGCGATCGCAGATATTGCGGCGCTGGGCTTCCACGGAATACAACTGCGCGCCAATGTCATCAAGGAATTTGGCAGCGCGGCAGAATTGCGGAACTTGCTCGAAAAGCACCAACTGAAGATGGTGGCGCTCTCGAGCGGCGGCGTACGCGTTGATGCTGCACTCGCAGCCGAAGAAATTGCCAAGCACACGGCTAATGCAAAATTTGTGCACGATGTAGGAGGGCTCTATCTGCAAGTCACCGACGAACGCCCTAAAGACCGCGCGATCACAGCGGCGGACTATAAGCGGCTGGGACGGCTGATTTCGGAAATTGGGAAACGCACGGCCGACCTGGGAATTTCGCTCGGATATCACAACCATATGGGCTCACTCGGAGAGCGTCCCGAAGAGGTGGAGCAAATCCTGCAAGTTGCGGATCCGCGCTACGCCAAATTGGAGTTGGATGTAGCGCACTATTTCCAGGGAGGCGGCGACCCGGCGAAGGCGATTGAGAAATACAGTGACCGGCTGCTTTTCTTGCATATAAAGGATGTCGAGCCGGCGCCCCAAAACGCGGATGCTAAGCGTCCGTATCGTTTTGTCGAACTCGGCCAGGGGAAGGTGGATCTCCCTGCCGTGTTCGATGCACTGCACAAGGTGAATTTCCGGGGCTGGGCCATCG
>QHZC01000150.1 GCA_003224515.1 Acidobacteriota bacterium | reverse complement strand
CGTGTTGAACCTCTTCGCCGGGCTGACGGAGGTGTCCGACGGCGCGGTGCTGCACGAGGGGCATCCCATCCGGAGCATCAACACCCGTGGCGGCTACGTCACGCAGGACGACAACCTGCTGCCGTGGCGCACGACGCTGGCGAACGTAGAAATCGCGCTCGAATTGAAGGGCGTTCCGCGCGACGAGCGGAGGGACAAGGCGCTGGCCTACCTCGAGCGGGTGGGCCTCGGGGGCTTTGAGCATCATTATCCGCATGAACTCTCCGGCGGGATGCGCAAGAGGGTCTCGATCGTCCGGACGCTCGTGGACGAGAGCGTCAACGTGATCCTCATGGACGAGCCGTTCGGCCCGCTGGATGCGCAGACGCGCCTGGTCCTTCAGGATGAGCTGCTCCAGTTGTGGCAGGGCAGCGGTCGCACTATCGTTTTTGTGACCCACGACCTCGTGGAAGCGATCACGCTGTCTGACCGGATCGCGATCTTCACCCGGGCTCCAGGAACGATCAAGTGTTCCATATTCACGAGGCGCCCGGGTTTGCGGACGTCTACGATCCGCTTTGGAACGATCTCCGCGCAGAAATCACGCGCGGTCCTGAGCCTCCCGTTGGCTGAACGCGCACGGTCCATTTGGATCGACGACCGCGTTCCCGGGCGTGAGTCGGAAGTCTTGCGGCGGGAGGCGGCCCGCACCGAGCGGCAGGAGCGGGGCAGGCGGACCGCCGTCGCGGCCTGGCAGATTCTGCTGCTCGGCGCCCTGCTGGCGTGGTGGTGGGGGGCGTCGGGCCGCATCGTGGACCGGCTGTTTCTTAGCGACCCGGTCAGCGTCGCGCGCGCGTTCTGGCGGATGCTCGTCGATGGCTCGCTGGGGTTTCATCTCCAGTACACGCTGACGGAGACCCTTCTGGGTTACGCGCTGGGCGCGTCGTCCGGTCTCCTCGCGGCCGTCGGGACGTGGCTCGTTCCGGGAGCGGCGCCGGCCCTGCGTCCACTGGTTCTGCTGGCCTACGCGACGCCGAAGATCGCGCTCGCGCCGCTGATGATTCTGTGGTTTGGCATCGGCATCTTCCCCAAGGTCATCCTCGCCGCGACCTTCGTGTTCTTCGTCGTGTACCTCAACACGATGGCCGGCCTCGGGACCGTAAGCGGCGGTCTCGTGAACGTCGTCCGCGTCATGGGGGCGACGCCGGCGGCGGTGTTCCGGAAGGTGGTGCTGCCGAACGCCATGCCGTTCGTCGTCGCCGGGCTGCGCATCACGATCCCGGCGGCGCTGATCGGCGCGATTGTCGCGGAGTTCATCAGCAGCAACCGCGGCGTGGGCTACCTCATCAACGCCGCGAGTTCGCGGTACCGGACGGCGGATGTGTTCGCCGGCATTTTCGGCCTCCTTATTCTCATGATGGCGATGAACGCGGGCGTCTCGACGCTGGAGCGCTGGTGGCTGCCGTGGGTGCCGCGGGAGCGCAGTCCCCTTGGATAAGCCCGCCGCGACCCGGGTCCTGACCACGCTGGACGAGCTGCTGCGGGCCGGCGGGTGCGCGCTTCTCGTCGTCGACGTTCAGCGAGACTTCGTGCACCCCCACGGGTGGAGCGCGCGCCGCTTGCCGGGGGCGACGTCGCTGCGCCATGTGATCCCCGTCATCAACGCGCTCGTCGCCGCCGCGCGAGCCGCCGCCGTCCCCGTCTGCTACGTCACGATGGAGCATGGCCGCGAGGTCGACGCCCCCAACTACCAGGCCCGCTACGTCGCGCGCGGCATGGACGAGGAGATTTTGTGCGCGGCCGGCGGCTGGGGGGCCGCGCTGGACGATGAGCTCACGCCTCCTCGGCCGGGTGATATTAGAATCGTACGTCATAGCTATGACGGGTTTGCGGGTACTGACCTTGACGCGCTGCTTCGCGCGCGAAAGGTGGACGTGGTGGTTGCCGCCGGCGTCGTCACGAACCTCTGCGTGCAGACGACCGTGCAGCACGCGTTCGCGCTCGGGTACTACGTCATCGTCGTGGAGGACGGTACCGCGGCGGCCGATCCGGACGTCCAGGCCATGACGCTCGACAATTTTCGGCGCTACTTTGGGCTGGTCGTCCCGGCCGGTGTCGTCGCCGAACACTGGACGGAGATTGGGCGAGTGGCCGCACCGCCGTCGCCGAAGGAGTCCGTCGAGTGAGCGCTGTGGCCGTGTCCCCGCACGAACTGCGCCTGCACGACGAAATCGGCCGCCGCGTGGCCGCGCGAGAAGCGGTGAGCCGCGCGTCAATCGCCGCGGCCAGGGCTGCCGTCTTCGCGGTCGCGCTCAGCGCATGGGTGTTCGCGTCCGGCCGCCTCGCCGATCGTGGCCGAACTTGATCCAGACGCTCGCCGAGGTGCTGAGCGGCTACGCGATCGGCGCGGTGCTCGGCATCGTCGTGGCGCTCGTGGTCGCGTTCCAGGAAACCGCGCAGCGTGTGCTCCGCCCGTTCTTGATCGCCTTCTATTCGATCCCGAAGATCGCGCTTGCGCCCCTGTTCATCATGTGGTTTGGTCTGGGGGCGGCGCCAAAAATCGTCCTCGCCGCGATCTTTGTCTTCTTCGTGGTGTTTATGAACGTGGTCGCGGGGCTGTATCAGGTGAGCCCGGATCTCGTCAACGTTGTCCGAGTGATGGGTGCTCGCCGCATCGACGGGGTCCGCAAGATCGCGCTGCCGAGCGTCGTCCCCTACCTCATGACCGGCCTGCGGATCGCCGTGCCGGAAGCGTTGATCGGCGCAGTGATCGGCGAATTCATGTCCGCCAATGCGGGCCTTGGGTATCTCGTGAATAACGCGGCCGAACAGTTCAACACCGCGGCGACGCTGGCGGCGATCGTCGCGCTGCTGTTGATCGTCGCCGCGATGGACGCCGGGCTGGGCCTTTTGGAGCACCGGCTGCTCGGATGGCGGCCCCGCGACGATCTCGTCTTGGCCGTGAAGGGTTAACGCCGGTCCTATGAGAAACGGGCACGGGCACCAGCCCGGCAAAGGAGGGAGTGCGATGAAGCGCACCGCGCTCATGATTACGGCACTGCTGCTGGCGGTTCTTCTTGCGGCGCCCGCCGCGCAGACGCAGTCGATTACCAAAATCCGGCAGGCGGGCTTCAAGGTGATCGACCTCGCCGTCCCGCTCCTCGCCAAGTCCAAGGGAATCTTTCAGAAAAACGGCCTGGACTTCGAATACGTCGAGATCGACAGCGGGAAGCTCGGCGTCGCCTCGCTCTTGAGCGGCAACGTCCAGTTTGTTGACCTCGGCGTCGACGATGTTGTGGCGCTGCAGAAGGAAGGGAAGGACCTGGTCCTGATTTACAGCATGGTGAACTCGCTGACGATGGACCTCGTCGTCCGCAACGACGTGGTGCAGCGGTTGAATGTTACTCCGGCCTCGTCCCTCGATAGCAAGCTGAAAGCACTCCGCGGCCTGACGTTCGGGATCACGCGGCCGGGCGCGGTGACGCAGCTCTTCCCGCAGTATCTGCTGCGGAAGGCCGGGTACAACCCAGAAAAGGACGCGACCTTCGTGCAGGTCGGCGGGGGCCAGGCACTTGTCGCGGCGATGAAGAGCAAGCGGATCGAAGCGTTCATGCTTTCCGCGCCTGCGCCGTACATCCTTGAGAAAGACGGCGACGGCACAGTGCTGATCAAGAACTCGGCGGGACAAGGCCCGAAAGAGTTTGCGGACTTCGCCTTCGAGTCGATCGCCTCGATGAAGTCGTGGGCGAACGCGAACACCGCGACGGTGGAGGCCTACACGCGGTCGCTTAACGAGGCCTACAACTGGATGCTCACGGACCGGCCGACCGCGCTGCGTCTCCTCAAGGTCTACTTCCCCGAGACGGACGACGCGACGCTGGCGCTGTCGTTCAACGCGCTCGTTCCCGCAATCAAGAAGGGCGGACGGCTGAGCCAGCAGGCGGTCAAGAATCAGGTCGACGTGCTCACGTCGATCGGCGCGTTGAACGGGCAGGCGGATACGCGCGAAGGGGTGCTGTGGACGAACCAGTTCGTCAAGTAGCGGACGCATCGGGCCCGTAGGCTCAGGAAGGGAATGCCTCGAGCCTTAGGCGGGTGAGTGCCGAGTATCAGCCGTAAAGCGCGGCATCACCTTTTCGGCGAAGGGCACGATTACTTTCTCGTGTTCCACTTCTGACTGTGGAGCGGAAAAACACCTCAGCCAGATGTCGTTGATGCCGAAGGAAATGATCTCCTTGATCTTATCGATACAATCCTCGGCCGTGCCCGCGACCGAGAACCGCTTGATGACCTCGTCCGTTAGATACTTCCGCTCCTGGTACGCCGCCTCCAATCCTGCCCGACCCATAGTGCGGCACTTCCCTAGGAAGGATGGCAACACTTCGTCAAAGCCGTCGAGTATGACGGGATAGGCCTCGGGGGAGGTATTCAAGAGCGCCTGGGTCACGAACGGCCTGACGTTCTCCACGGCTTGTCGTCCGTCGTCGGAGATCGAGGTGTAGACCCACGAGATCAGTCGGACGTCCTCTAAGCGCCTTCCCGCCTTCTTGGCTCCGGCCCTCACTCGCTCGATCGCGAACGCCAGCTGCTCTTTCGACACGTAGGTCGCTATCACCGCGCCGTCCGCAATTTCGCCGGCGAGCTCGAGGTTCAGCGGACTTCTGCTCGCTATGAGGATCGGTATGTCCGGTCGTACATCGAACCTCAGCTGAGCGTTGGTGAGCTTGTAAAGTCTGCCGTCGAAGTTGACTGTTTCCCCGCTGAACAGCGCTCGAATCATTGTGACCGTTTCACGGAGGGCCTCGTTGACATGCCTCCGCTGAAGATGCATCTGGGCGAAACCAGATCCACCAGCGCCGAGGGTGAGCAGGGCCCGTCCTCCCGAAAGTTCGTCGAGGCTTGCGACGGCAGCGGCCAGCATCGCAGGGATCCGACTGAACGGATCGGAAACGCATGGCCCGAGCTTTATCGTCGTTGTATTCAGGGCGTCGGCGGCGAGCGTTACGAAGACATCTTTCTCACCCGAGAATCGCTGGTCGGCGTGGACGAAGTGTTCGAAGCCCAGTTCCTCGGCCAGCTTCGCCATCGAGATCACCTTCTTCAGCGGCTCCACCGGCGCCATCCCTACGCCAAACTTTACCATCAGGCCGTCAGGCACTCCCGTTCATCTACGCTACGCTGATGCGCATCTTCCCGAATCCTTCTCTCCGCATCCGTGGGGCCTCGCGGGCGAGTGCATCGATCCCCTCAGTGATCTTTCCGATAAGATTCGTCGCTAGTGGACCGCTCATTCCCCTTATCGCGCTGTCGCGCTCGTAGATGAATCCGATGACGAGGAAGTCGCGGATATGCCTCGGCCACTCTGGCTTCACGAAGATGGCAGGTTTATAGTACACGATTAGATCGCCGACGGTCTGGTAGATCGTCTGATTCTCTTCCTCTATGCGATCGGGAGCATCGAGCACGACGTAGACCTCGCGGCCGTTCTCCATGCTATGCATGGCCTGCCGCTCGATCGGTAGCATCTCCTTTAGCCATTTCGTTGCCTTTGGCGCGTCCTTCTCCTCGAGTTGCGCGTACGCCTCGGCTTTGCCCAGCGTGATCTTCACTCTCGTCATTGGTCGAGTCTTGCTCCTGCGGGCCTCACCGTGGTCACGCCGAACGTTCCAACCTCCTCACGACCAGCCTCTGCAGGCCATGGTGACGGACTTCTTCGCACTTCTGCGCGAACTCCTTTGGTATGTCGATGATGGTGGCGAACAACGTGGCGACCTGCAAATTCGAATCTCGGCCGCTGCGTGCTGGGTCGTCTGCGGCCAGGCCGCCGCCGGCCGGATCGCCATAGAAGATGGCGAGTTCTGACAGCTCCCGCTGGAACTGGGAGCTGTAAGCCAACTGCTTGCCGCGAGACATCTGGGGGGATCGCCAGAAGTAGA
>QHZC01000149.1:1113-14512 GCA_003224515.1 Acidobacteriota bacterium | reverse complement strand
GACCGACTGGATCGAATACATGCTCAATATCTCGCCTACCACGGACAAACAGGAGCGCGGCGTACAAAATCATTTCTCCTTGCCCGTCGAACAAATTAAATCCACCGTCGCTCGCCTCCGCACGCGCGGCCTCAGGACCACCGGTGAGCCCGAAATCGGACGTGACGGCAAATGGTCCTTCGACATCTACGATCCCGACCTCACCCGCGTCGAATTCATGGAATTCGAGCCCGCGCAGGCCCCGTGCTGCAATCCCTACACGGCATCACATCCCGTACAATGATGTTGCGCACAAGCCATGACCCGCCCCTGCTTCTCTAACCTCTCGCACTGGCCCCGCCCGATTTGTTCGTTCCTCTGCATCCTCTTGGGCTGCTGCGCCCTTCCGCCCGCCCTCGCCCAAAATCTCGATAAGCCCCTCCAAACCATTGAAGAAGACATCACTTCCTTCGCGTTGGCTCCCGACAACCGCATCGTCTATTCCGTTCATCGCAACTTCAAAACCAAGCTCTACGACCTCGAGCACGATGACATCTGGCTGCAGGACGCCAGTGGTAAGCGCCGCCGCCTTCTCGAGGGCCAGAAATTCAACCGCGGTAACCAGCCTTTCAGCTACATCGTCGATTCCCTCCTCTGGTCTCCCAATGCTCACCTCATCCTCGCCGGACTTCTCACCACTACCGTCGTCGACGATTCCGGCAAGACCGAAGATTCCTTCATGACCCTTCTCCTCGACGACAGCGGCCACGAAATTCACATCGCCAAAGGCGACAGCGTGATTCCCGGTGCCGCCGCTCCCTTCTTTCTTCCCGACAATGTCACCGTCAATTTCCTTTCCGAAGCCGCAAAGCCTCGCATGCTGTTCGCCTTGAAATCCACCCGGCTTGACAGCGGCCCCGGCAAGTCCCCCTACGATGGCCGCACCTTCCGCGACGTCGTCCCGATCCCAGGAACGAATTCGGTTGTTGCTGTAGAGCAAGATCACGCCATGACCGGCCCCAATCGTCTGCAGCGCCTCGACCTGCTCCGTGATGTTGACAAGGAGTTGGCAACGCTGGATGGCTATGAAGGCGGCGTGAATGTCCCCCCCAGCGGCAAGAAAGTTGCTTATTTCATTGACAAGGAAATCCTTGAAATTCGCGATCTCACTTCACCCAATCATGCGGCCCGTCTTCGCGTCGGTCTCGGTGTCTTTCGCTGGTCGCCTGACGAATCCCGCATTCTTCTCAAACGCTCCCTCGAGAAAAAATCCGGCGATCTCGTCTGGTTCGATCTTCCTCCGCTTCCCGCTGCGTCATCGGGACAGGACGTTCTGGTCTCGCAACCGCAGCCCATTTCCATCCTTCACGGCCTCACCTTCCGCGATTTCGCCATCTCTCCTGACGGCCGCTTCCTTGCCGTCGTCATTACGGGCAAGCGCAATCTCCTGGTCTTCCCTCTTCCCTCTCGCTGAGTCTCCGATCGTCTTCGCCTTCTTCTCTGCACTTTCTGCGACCTTCGTGTTCTCTGCGTAAAATCGTCATCTTCAGTTTTTTTCCTTGTTTCCTAAGATCAAAAAGCCCGCGCACCGTCCTCGCGCGGGCCTCCAGGCCCTTCCCAATTGTCACTCGCCTATTGCTTCAGTTCTCTGGCTCTCCTCCGATGCTCCACCAAAATGCACGCATTCTCGATGGCCACCAGCCCCGCAGCTCGCGCCATTTCCACCGCCTCTTGGTTTTCAATTCCCAGCTGCATCCAAACGACCTTCGCTCCAATTCGAATTGCGCTCGCCACCACCGGCGGCACTTCCTCCGCGCGCCGGAACACGTTAACGATGTCTATTTTCTCCGGCACATCTTCCAGCCGCGCATAACTCTTCTCCCCCAAAACTTCCGTCTCATTGGGGTTCACCGGAATAATCCGATAGCCCACACCCTGCATGTATTCCGTCACACCATGACTGGGTCGCATCGGATTCGAAGACAATCCCACCACTGCAATCGTCTTGCATTTTTTCAGGAGTTCAAGAATCGCGTCGGCACCGGCTTCTGCGCCACCGGGTAGCAGCACTCTCATCGCACGGCAAGTTCGCCCTTGCCCGCTCGCTTCAAGATCACTCGCGCCATGACCGACAAACATCTGTCATTTTCTTCTGCCGTCCCCACCGAAATGCGGATCGCCTCTGGAAATCCCATCCACCCCAGCGGTCGCACGATCACGCCCATCTGCAGTAGATCATCGCTCAGCGCCTTCGCATCCGGGCCTACTACAATAAACACAAAATTCGCTTCGCTTGGCACTGGCTGGAAACCCATCTTCGCCAAATCCTCGCTCAAGCGCTTCCGCTCCCTCGCATTCGTTTCGATGCACCGGGTCACGTGTTCCTTGTCATCCAGCGCGGCCAGCGCCGCAGCCTGCGCCACTCCCGAGGTATTAAACGGCGTTTTCAACTTATTCATCGCGGAAAGCAGCTCCGGCATGCCGATGGCATATCCGATGCGCAGCCCCGCCAATCCATAAACCTTCGAAAACGTCCGCAGGATCAGCAGATTTTTTCTCTTGCGATAGGCTTCCACCGATTCCCGCAAGCCCATGCTCACGGCGTAGTGGATATACGCCTCATCCAGCACCACCACTACGTCGTCCGGAATCACCGCGAGAAACTCGTCAAATTCTTCGCGCCTAAAGGCGCTTCCCGTCGGATTGTTGGGGTTCGCAAGATAAATCACGCCCGTTTTCGGCGTGATGGCATTCGCCATGGCCTTCAGGTCAAACGCAAAATGCCGCTGCGGCACCAGCACCAACTCTGCGCCGCTGGCGCGAATCGCCACCGAAAACGGCGCGTACGTTCCTTCGGACGTCAGCCCCTGCAGCCCGGCCCGCAAAAGCACGCGCGCGGCCAAATCAATAATTTCGCTCGATCCTAACCCCACAAAAATCTCTTGCGGCGAAACTCCCCGCCGTTCCGCCAGCGTTTGCCGCAACGCGTAGGTCCCACCATCCGGGTACCGGTTCGAATCCCCCAGCACCGCCCGCGCCGCCGCAATCGCTTTCGGCGAAGGCCCCAGCGGGTTCTCATTCGAAGCGAGCTTCACCGCATGAATCTTCAGCTCTCGCTCCACTTCTTCAATCGGTTTTCCCGGAACGTACACAGGCAGGCTGCGCAGGTAATCGGGTATCAGGTCTTCAATCGTTCGCGTCATCCCTTCTAGTCTACTTCCCCCATTGTCTTGCCGCCAATCCGGGTTCATCCGCGGTGGCCATTCTCTCACTCATATATTCTTCAGTTGCGCCACCTCCCGCACCGTCAGCGGACGATACTTTCCCGGAGGAACATCCAGAAGCAACGGTCCCAGCTGCACGCGCTTGATTTTTTCCACCATAAATCCCACCCGCTGAAACATCCGCCGAATCTGCCGATTCCGCCCTTCAATGAGAATCACCTCATACCAGGGATTTGCCCCGTCCTGCACCAGGCGTATTTTCGCGGGCGAAGTCTTCACCCGCGCGCCATCCTCCAATTCGATGGTGATTCGGCGTGTGGGAGCCGGCTTTCATCAACTTCTGCGCCAGCGCGCCATCATTAGTCATCAGCAGCAATCCTTCGCTTGCATAGTCCAGGCGCCCCACCGGATACACGCGTTCGGGACATTTCTTCATCAGCTCCATGACCGTCGGTCGCCCTTCGGGGTCGCTGGCCGTGGTCACGTAACCCTTCGGCTTGTGCAGAAGGAAATACAGGAGCCGCTCCCGGCTTTTCAGCGGCGCGCCATCCACACAAATCACGTCCCGCTCCGGATCGGCCTTGGTACCTTGGTCCACCACCACTTCGCCGTTAAGAGTGACCCGCCCGGCCGCAATGATCTCCTCGGCCTTGCGCCGCGAGGCAATCCCGCTGGCGGCCATGATTTTCTGTAATCTTTCCGAAGCCATCGTGCTTGGATTCTCTGGTACCACAGCCACTTCTGGCTGTGGCCTTCCATCTCGCCTTTGTAGTGGCCGGTCTTAAGACCGGTGCATTTCTCTCTCGGTTCTCTAAGCTCTCCGTGCCCGGCGCCTACCCCGACGCGGTCGGGGTGTTAAAGTCCTTTTTCTTTCCTCGTTTCTTTCTTCGTTTCCTTCCCCGCCTTCCGTAACTTGCGCAACTTCTCCGCTTCCTTCTGCTCAATCAACCGATATCTCCCCCGCGGTATCCCTTCCACCGTCAGCGGCCCCAATCCGATGCGCTTCAATTTTTCAAGCGGATGCTTCTCCTTGAACAATACGCGCCGCAGCTCTTCCTTTTTCGAATCCCGCATCCGCACTTCGTACCAATAATT
Source organism: Acidobacteriota bacterium (assembly GCA_003224515.1). GTDB lineage: Bacteria > Acidobacteriota > Terriglobia > Acidiferrales > UBA7541 > Acidiferrum. The sequence goes on along the minus strand of QHZC01000149.1, from coordinate 10,214 downwards.
TGCTGTGCGCCCGCGCGTTGCGTCCGGCTGCCGCACCGTATGCATCTTCGCGCCGATCTCTTTTCCCAGCCGCTCCAGGTCCGCCAGCGTCAGCATTCCTTTCACTTTGAGGTGATAGACCTGCTCAAGATCGCTCCAGTTCTTCAGCATCTCCGCCGCCAGCTCCCCGTCATTAGTCAAAAACACCAACCCCGAAGCCGCATACTCCAGATTCCCCACCGGAAACACGCGCTCCGGTAATCCGCGCAAACAATTTCGCAGCGTCTTCCGCCCTTCCGGGTCCGCCATTGCCGACACCACTTCCGGCGGCTTGTTCAGCACAATGTAGACGCGCCGCCCCTCCTTCGATTCGACGACTTTCCCCGCGGCCTCAATCCGGTCTTTCGCTGCGTCCGCCTTCGTCCCCAGCTCCCGTACCACGCGTCCATTCACGCGCACCTGTCCGCTGGCGATCAGCAGCTCCGCGTGCCGCCGCGAAGCAATCCCCGCCCGCGCAATAATCTTCTGCAATCTCTCTTGCATTTTTCGGATTTACTCTTTCTGGATAGGCCGCTTCGTCTGGCCGCTCTGTTCTCTGTTCGCGCGCAAGCAAAATACTGTCATTCCGAGCGAAGTGAGGAATCTGCTTCCCTCTTCTTTTTTCTTTCAGTTCCCTGCGTTAATTCCTCTTCGCCTTTTCCTTACTTCGTTAGCTCTTTACTTTGTCTTTTCATTCCCCAGCCGCTGCCGCTTTCTGAGCTTCGCCGCTCCCTGCTTCCGGCATCCCTTCATTATTCGCCGCGGTCTCTTCCAGTAATTCCTCCCGCGCTTCCATCGCCGCAAGTTCTGGAGGGGCAGGCCTTGCCTCGCCCGGCGGGCTATTCCCGGCCGCAGGCCTCTCCATGCTCGCCTCGTTCGTAAAACCTTCCTCCGGAAGCGCGAATCCTTCATCGCTTCCTAGCGCTTCCCTCGCCAACGCCTCAAACTCCTTCAAGCTCGGCAGCTCCTCCAGATCGCTCAGTCCAAACCGCATCAAAAATTCCTTCGAGGTCTTGTACAGGATCGGACGCCCCATCACTTCCTTCCGCCCTGCCGTCGTGATCAGGTGTTTGTCCAACAGCGTGCTGATCACTCCGGAAGTGTTCACGCCGCGAATCTCCGAAATCTCCGGTGACGTCACCGGCTGCTTGTAAGCAATCACGGCCAGCGTCTCCAGCGCCGGCATGGACAGTCGCAGCGGCGGCCGCAGGCTCTTGATGAACCTCCGCACCACGTCATGCTGCTGCGGCTTGGTATACAACTTGTACCCGCCCGCCACCGCGCGAACCTCGATCCCGCGCTCCTCGCTCGCATAGCTCGCCACCAGTTCATCCAGCGAGGCCTGCACCGCCAGCTTTTCCTCGCCGAGCGCCTTCGCCAGTTGCTCAATCGTAGCCGGCTCATCCGCCGCATAAATAATCGCTTCCAGTGCCGCTTTCCGTTCTTGGTTTGTCATCCTAGCCTCATGCTTAGTCGATCCAACCCTGCAATCTGTCTGCTTAACCATCCCCGTCATTTCGAACGGAGCAGGCCGACGATATTTCTTTTTCTTCGCTCCTGTGAAGGGTCGGCCCGCGCCAAGAGAGAAATCTCCCTTCGCTTCAGCAATCACGAGTTACTTCCTACCTATATTCCTCGTCAATCTGCTTGATCCCGCGCGCCTCATCAAACACCAAATCAACAAAATATCCCCGAACTGTTTCTCCTGCACCAGCGCCACCGCCTGCAGCTTCACCATTTCCAGCACCGTCAGGAACGCCACGATCATCGCGCGCCGCGACGGGCAGGCCTCAAAAAATTGAATCAGATTTACCACATTCTCCGCGCTCGCCAGAATCTGGGCCCGCAACGCCGCGATCATCTGCGCCACGGTAAACTCTTCGAGCCGCAACTCGATCCGCGACACTTCCTTCCGCCGCTCCAGCACTTGCTGGAACACCTTCACCAAATCCACCAGCGAAACCACCAGCTCTCCCTCAGTCCCTTCGTCGTTGTAGAGCGACTTATCCGGCTTCGACCATACGTTCTCTTCAATCTGCTGTTTCTGGTACAAAAGCTGTGCCGCGTTCTTGAACTTCTCGTGCTCCACCAGCCGCTGAACCAGCTCCGCGCGAGGATCACCCTCCGCCTCTTCCGGCCCCGCCAACGGATCCGGTGGCAGCAGCATTTTGCTCTTGATGTAGATCAGCGTAGCCGCCATGTAAATAAATTCCGCCGACACGTCCACGTCCAGCTCTTCCAGCTTGTGCAGGTACTCCAGGTATTGCGCCGTGATCTTCGAGATCTGGATGTCGTGAATATTCATCTTCTGCTGCTTGATCAAATCCAGCAGCAGGTCCAGGGGCCCCTCATACATCGGTATATTAATTTTGTACGGCGTCGCCATTCTCTATTTGCCTGTGTTCAGAAATCCTCTCACGAATTGGAACCGATCGTGCTTCGTTTCACGCACTTCACAGTTCGCACAATTCCCCAAACGATGCAACCAAGGGCAACGAGCAATGCCGCGTTTTTTGTGCCGCCTATGAGAGTATACAGAACGAATTTGGCAGTGAGGCTTGCCTGACCAGAGGTGATGTTTGGGCATAGCGGGCAGGTCAATGCAGTTTGCGCGTTCAGAGCAACGTAAGGCGAATAGAAAATAGCCGCACCACCGAATCCAGTCGCCGCCAGCAATATCGTCCCCTTAACCATTGCTTTAAATTTCCCTTCTCTTCTTCCCCCACGCAAAGACCGCCTCCCTCACTCTCTCCATCGTTCCCTGAGCCACCGCGCGCGCCTTCTTCGACCCCTCGTCCAAAATCTCCAAAACCCGCTTCGGGTTCTGCTCGTACTCCACGCGCCGTTCCCGCACCGGCGCAATCCACTTGATCAAATTCGTTGCCATCGCGTCCTTGCATTCGATGCATCCGATCCCCGCCGTCGTGCATCCTTGCCGCACCCACTCCAGTCGTCCAGGATCTTCCGCTGAGAACAGTTTATGCCAGTCATATACCGGACACACCTCCGGATTTCCCGGATCAGCCCGCCTCTTCCGCGCCGGGTCCGTCACCATCACCTTCGTCTTCTTCCGTATCTCCTCATCCGTCTCGCTCAACGTGATCGCATTCCCATAACTCTTCGACATCTTTCGCCCATCGGTCCCCGGTATCCTCGGCGTATTCGTCAGCATCACTTCCGGCTCACGCAATACCTCTCTGATCGTAAAGAACTGCTTGTTCGGTTCACTCAATCGCGTGATAAAATTCCTCGCTCCTTCCGCCAATGCTTGCGATCCAAGGATATGACTCGCGACGATGATGTCCTCCCGAGTCGGAGTTGGGCTGAGGGTAGGAAGGGTTATTCCGAGGTCCGCAAAGACAGACATGACAGAGCTTGCAGTTTTGAATAATTCTGGTTTCATTTCAAACGCATAACACGTGTCGAAGCGCCGCACGATCTCCCGGCTCACCTCTACATGCGAAACTTGATCCTCTCCGACCGGCACCAGCAACGGCGCATCCGGCTTGCCATAAATCACAATATCCGCCGTCTGCAACACCGGATACCCCAGGAACCCGTAATTGTGCAGATCCTTATTCTTAACGTTCTCTAGCGCCTCCTTATACGTCGGCACGCGCTCCAGCCACCCCAGCGGTGTCACCATGGACAGCAACAAATGCAACTCCGCGTGCTCTGGAATCACCGACTGCTGAAAAATCACGCTCTTCGCCGGATCCAGCCGCGCCGCCAGATAATCGATCATGATCTGCAGCGTGTTTTCCGCAATCGCCGAAGTATCCGCGTAATCGCTAGTCAGCGCATGCCAATCCGCAATAAAGTAAAAGCACTCATAGCTCGGATCATTTTGCAACCGCACCCAATTCGCCAGTGCCCCAAAGTAATGCCCAATGTGCAGCCTCCCCGTGGGCCGCATCCCGCTCAAAACTCTGCTCTTCTTCCTCTCAGCCCCTGTCGCCAATCGATACTCCTCTTCTCTGCCTACGCTGCGCGCTCTCCAGCTCTACCTTTCTCCTCGTATAGCGCAAAAAGATAGCCATTTGTTAAGTCCTTGCGCACTCCGGATTCGCTCTTTGCAGCAAGGGTAAAGAAGAACTCTTTTAGAATCATGCCCTTCCGCATTCTTTTTGAAGATAGCCGGGTGTAACCTGTTTGTTCCCGATTTGGAACCGCCTCCCCGCCTTCACCCAACACTATGCGCCTTCGCCACTGGCCCCAGCAGTTCCCGCGCAATAATCATCCGCTGCACCTCGCTGGTCCCTTCGTAAATCGTGATCACCCGTGCGTCCCGGTACATTCTCTCCACGTCCGTCTCCCGCGAATACCCCACGCTCCCATACACCTGCACCGCCTACGCGCCGCCTCGATCTCTGTTTGCATATCTGCAATCATCCATTGTATCGCCTGAAACTCGCCAATCTTCTTCCCAAAGGCCGCGCGCTGCCTAGCATACTTCACCGTCTCTTCCAGCGCCCCCTGCGCCAACCCGACCGCCTGGGCGGCAATCCCGATCCGCCCGCCATCCAGCGCGCTCAGCGCAATCTTCAACCCCTGCCCCTCTTCGCCAAGACGGTTCTCCACCGGCGCCACGCAATCATTCAGCAAGATCTCCACCGACGGCGACGACCGCTGCCCCATCTTGTCCTCATGCCGGCCCACGCGGAACCCGACGAATCCCGGCTCCAGGAGAAACGCAGTGATCCCTTTGCCACCTGCCGCGGGATCGGTCTTCGCAAAAACTATCAGTACCCCCGCGGCGCTCCCGTTCGTCACCCAAGTCTTCGTCCCGTTGAGCTTGTAAACATTTCCGTCGCGCACCGCGCGCGATTGAATTCCCGCCGCATCCGAACCCGCGGCCGGCTCCGTCAAGCAAAACGCTCCAAGCGTTTCTCCCGTCGCCATACGCCGCAAATATTTTTTCTTCTGCGCTTCGGTGCCAAACAGCATCAGCGGCGCCTGCACTGCCGAATTCGTCACGCTAATCGCCGTGGACATCGCCGTGAAAACGCGCGCCACCTCTTCCAGCATCAGCGCATAACAAACGGTGTCCAGTCCCGGCCCGCCCCATTCTTCTGGCACCAGCATCCCGCAGCAGCCCATCTCGCCCAGTTTTCTAATCGGCTCAGCAGGAAATTTTCCGGCCTTCTCCATCTCCTTGACGAACGGGCGCACCTCCGCCTCCATGAATTGGCGAACCGTATCCCTTATCAGTTTTTGGTGGTCGTTGAGCGAAAAATCCATCGTGTCCGTCGACCGCCATGCAGTCGCACTGAAAAAAGTGCGCGGGGCGCACGAGAAATGCTAACACACGGGTCGCTTTCCGCGTAGGCATAGGAGGAAACAGAGCACTCCAGTCGCGCGGCTGAAGGACATACGAACCCAACTGTGCGCAGAAGCGAGTAGGTCTCTTCGATTGGTCCTTGAACCGCACCACTGAAGATGTGTCGCAATCAGATATGCCGATCTGAACACAGGTCCCCGAGCCACAACAAAGTTGATGCAAAAATAGAGAAAGCCAAGCCTTGGCTATCTTTTCGCAGACGGCGCGCCTAAAATGGCATTCCGCAGCGACCATCGTCAATCGACCCTGGGCCGAAAGCTCTCTGTTGTAGTTTCTCTGTTCGTTTGCATCGTTGTATTTGTTTTTCTTCTCGGCGCCTTCCGATCCATGATTCTGTCTTCCGTGCGTGCCTACATCCAGGGCGAAGATTATTGGTCTAAAGGACAAAAAGAGGCGGTTATCAGTCTGATCGAGTACGCTAGTTCGAGTTCCCAAGCGGACTTCCAAGCATACCTGAATGCCATCCGGGCGCCTCTTGGAGATAAATTTGCTCGCATCGAGCTCGAAAAGCCCACTCCAGATATGACCATCGTGCATCAAGGATTTACAAGGGGCCAGATCAATCCTGATGATATCCCCGGCATGGTCCGCTTGTTTCGCTGGTTTCACGACTTCAGCTTCATGCGAGTTGCTATCGCTGATTGGACCGCTGCGGATCAAGAGATCGACAACCTCACCGAGCTCGCGGATCAGCTCCATGCGGAGACATTTTCAGACCACCCTAATCCACTAACGGTGCGGCACGTCCTCGAGGAAATCGAAGCGTGCGACTCGCGTCTCACTCTTACTGAAAATCACTTATCTTCGACGCTTGCGGAGGGTGATCGCTGGATACGCGATTTGCTCAATTTGCTCACCGTGGGAACCAGCGCCCTTCTCCTGGTCTTGGGCATAGGAACTTCCCGGCACCTCCTCAGCAACGTCCGCCGCTCCGAGGAGAAATATCGCCGCCTTTTCGGTTCCGCCAGCGACGCCATCCTGATTGTGGATTACGAGACAGGCATCGTCCTGGATGCGAATGTGCGGGGCGCCGATCTCTTTGGAATTCCGTCAGAGCGCCTGGCATTCGTCCCGGAATCTTCGCTCTTCCCCACTGGTGAAGGTCAGCACTACGCTAGAATCTTTCGGGCGGGACTTTCCGGCGGTGAGTCGCACGGCGTTCAACTCAAAATCCGGAGGGCCGACGGGCGTTCCGTTGAAGTTGACGTCAGCGTTCGCCTCATCGAACTCGATAGTCCGCGCCGGCTTGTCATTCTCGCCATCTTTCGCGATACCAGCGAACTCAAGCGCCTTAACCGTGCGCTCCTCGCACTCAGCCGCTGCAACCAGGAGCTTGTCCGCGCAGCGAACGAACCGGAACTCCTCGAACGCGTTTGCCAGATTATCGTCAACACGGGCGGTTATCGCATGACCTGGGTTGGATTCCCCGAGCAGGATCAGGCCAAGTCTGTTCGTATTGCCACGCAGTTCGGCGATACCGGTGGGTATGTTGCTTCCGTGCGCGCGTCCTGGGCTGACACACCGGACGGCCGCGGCCCCGTCGGGGTCGCTATCAGGACCGGCGAAATTTGCATTATTCACAACACTTTGAAGGACTCGCGCTTCGCATCCTGGGCTGGCCGAGCCGCGGACGAGAAGTTTCTATCTGTCATTGCTCTTCCTCTTTCGAGTGAACAGGGTGTGATCGGCTGCTTGACAATTTATTCAGAAGAAGAAGACGTCTTCGACGCTGAAGAAGTGACGCTACTCCGGGAACTGGCCACCAATCTCGCCTACGGCATTTCGACCCTGCGCATCCGTTCCGAACACGAACGCTCCGAAGCGGAAGTTTACTCGCTCGAAGAGCAGGTGTCGCGCACGATTTCAACAATCTTTTGACCGTCATCCGCGGCTATGCGGAGTTGGCCCTTCCAACCAAACCCGGCGATGACAGTCTCCGGCGCAAGATAACGGAAATCATGAAGGGCTCGGACCGCGCGCAGGCGCTTGTCAGCCAATTGCTGGCTTTCAGCCGCAAGCAGATCCTCAAGCCTTCGGTCCTCGACCTTAACCAGGTCGTTATGGAAATATCTGATCTTCTTCCCCGCCTCATCGGTGAGGACATTCATATTGAGGTTCGGCCCGGTCAAAATCTCCGCAGGATCATGGCGGACCCCAATCAAATGCAACAGATTTTGCTGAATCTGGCGGTGAATGCGCGCGATGCGATGCCCGCAGGAGGAACGCTCCGCTTCCAGACGGAAAATGCAACCCTGCCGGTTACCTCGAAATTTGAAACGATCACTGAAGGTGTTCTGTTGACTGTTAGCGATACGGGGAGCGGCATCCCTCCGGAACTCCTTGCGCGGATTTTTGAGCCGTTCTTCACAACTAAGGAACGTGGCAAAGGAACCGGGCTTGGACTCGCGATGGTTTATGGAACGGTTTCACAGAGCGGCGGACGAATCGAAGTCGATTCCGCGTCGGGCAAGGGCACGACATTCAAGATTTACTTTCCACCGACAGATGAACTCGTGTCTGCTTCCCCGATAGAGAACCGGGTTCTGCCGCTAAAACCGGCATACGGCACCATTCTATTGGTCGAAGACGAGCCCAGTCTGAGGGAACTCATCTCCGATTATCTCGGCATCGCCGGCTTTACCATTATCACTGCCGCGAATGGCGTCGAAGGCTTGGCGAAAGCCAAGTCTCATAAGGGCCCGATTCATCTCGTGATTAGCGATGTCATCATGCCGGTTATGGGCGGCCGGGAGATGGCCGATCGACTCAAACTCTCCCACCCCGCTACTCCGATTCTATTCATGTCCGGTTACATGGACGATGCCGCCGTTCGCCGCGGCGTTTCCGAACATCGCGACCACTACCTCGAAAAACCATTTGAACTGAACTCCCTTGCCCGCAAAGTCAGCGAAGTTCTCAACTCCGACTCGTAAAATCGCTTCGGACTTGGCCCGGCACCTCCTCCGCTGAACAATTTGAGGAAACCGGCGCAGGAAAGTATGGTGCCGGCCAGATCCATGATTTGGCGGACCGCATCCCAAATCAATTTTTGGCGGTCGTTAAGCAAAAAATCAATCGTCTGCAGAAGGCCGGCCCAACAACGGAAGGTCTAGGAATTCGTGTGCTGGGAGTTTGCGGACCAAGGTTCCTAAGCCGACGTAAATTACCCAGATTAGACCAGCGGCGAAGAACTGGGGAGAATCCACCGTTTGTTCGGCGGCAATAGAGGATAAAGATGAGAGATACGGCTGTCGTGTCGGCCATGAGAAGCGACAGTTCAAGGCTCCCTTGTAGGTCGGAACTATGCGACTTCTTCAACAAGCCTGTCGTGCTAGCCACGACGAAAAAGGCTAACCAACGCACAACTCCAGCTATGCCGCGCGGCAACGGAGAGGAATTTGGCGAAATCATACGCCAAACTGCGGCACCTCCAAGAAATGCAAGTCCCCCCTCCATGCTGCGCTAGCCCACACCGACCGATCACGAGTGGAGGCTTCGTGCGCGGGCACCGGTGTGTCCAAATCAGATGCGGTCTTAGGAAATACTTTGCTTGGACTTATTCTCGCACTTCCCGCTACATTGCCGCGCCAAAAATATTTAAAGCTTAAAAAGTTCGCGCATGCGTCTGATCTGCGAGCGGCTGACGGGAATTTCCGTTTGCCTTTTATCGTTCATTTTCAGCATGTAGGTGGAGTTGAACCACGGCACGACTTCCTTGATGTGATGAATATTCACCAGGTAC
>QHZC01000149.1:0-1072 GCA_003224515.1 Acidobacteriota bacterium | reverse complement strand
CGACGTTCCCTCGGCGTCCTGCGACATCACCGAGATGATTCCATCCTGAATCGTTGCAAACACCAAATCTTCGCCGTCCACCAGCAACAATCTCTGCTGCGACTTCACCAGCACCTTCACCGGCGGTGAGGAACTCTGTTTCGCCGCACCCAGTTGGCTGACGAGCTGCTCCAGCCGCTCCGCGGCCGAGGACTGCGTCTCCAGCATCTTCCGCGCCCGCGCAATCGCCTTGGCGATGCGCGCCTTGTCGAACGGCTTCAGTACGTAGTCCACGGCGTTCACATCGAACGCCTGCACCGCGTACTGGTCAAACGCCGTGGCAAACACCACGTGCGGCATTTTCATCTTCCGCTCGACGATCTTTTTCAGCACCCCGAAACCATCCAATCCGGGCATCTTCACGTCCAGAAACACCAAGTCCGGAGAGTGCTCCTTGATCAACGACACCGCCTCCACGCCGTTCTTGCCCTGCCCGATCACATTGATTTCAGGGAACCCCTTCAGCAGGAAGGCCAGCTCGTCCCGCGCCGGCTTCTCGTCATCCACAATGATCGTGTTTATGGACATCCACTAGCACAGGCTTCCGCCTGTTCCCCTTCCATGTTAATCCCACGCCGAGTATAGGCGCTCCCCGTCTCCGCAAGCAAACAAGACTGGCGTCCGGCTCGAGGTGGCGAATTTCCCGTTTCTCGGTATCATGTGGCACGAGAAACACAGCAAGAGAAAGAAAAATGAAAAAAACTTCAGATACGCCACGCGCAAAGAAGGCAAGAGTACTCGGCAGCACCACAATTTATGAAGGCCCAATCTTCGGGATTCGCCGCGACGACGTCATCGAGCCGAGCGGCGTCCGAGCGACCCGCGAGGTCATCACCCATCCGGGTTCCGTCGTGGTGCTTCCCGTTCTCCCCGACGGGAGAATCCTCCTGATCCAGCAGTACCGCCACGCTGCGCGGCAGTATTTATGGGAGTTAGTCGCAGGCCGCATAGATCCCGGCGAAACTCCAGAAGTAGCCGCGGCCCGCGAACTCATTGAGGAGACGGGGTATCGCGCCAAGCGTTTTCGTGTCTT
>QHZC01000680.1 GCA_003224515.1 Acidobacteriota bacterium | reverse complement strand
TGGCCCGAAATCAATAGAGACACCATGATGCCTAGCTAGGGCCAGCTTCCGGGTCGAGCGGCTTATCGAATGTGATTACGAGTTCTTTGGTCCCCGGGTCGGCGCTGGGAGTATGATTCGGGAAAGGCTGCATGCCTGTGACGTGTACGCACCGCTGATGGAAGCTGGAAATCGTTCCCGTGATACGCGGCGCAAGCGAACGGTAGAACTGAGCTACCACAGGAATGAAGCTCTCGAATGTTACTGCTCTCCCCGTATACGGTACCGGACCTCACGGCTTTCATGGCCTCCCGATTCCAAGTACCCAATTACGGCCGCCCGGACAAGCGATTCGATGACCATAGTATCTGAGTTTCCGTAGGCTTGTGCTCGCATCTTGTCGGCGACACGCTCAAAGACCTGCCTCGCAGAAGCAAACTCGCTCGTGTGTTTTGCGAACGCCGGGTTCACGAAGGAATGGTTGAACTCGTGAATGATCGTGGGCAGGTAATCCGTACTATAGGTAGGAGTTCCCGAATCATCTTGAGTCCAACATCCGATAATGGAAAAAAATTGTTCATGTCCATTGGGCCAAACAACTCTAGGGCCGTAGTTCCCGCCACCGTTATTCATCCCCAGAATCAAATAGTACTGCCCCATCCGAACATCCCCATAAAAACTCTTGTACCAATTCAGATCAAGATCGCTTAACACCACTCGAAAGCGTTCTATCGCGAGATCATAAAAGGACTGATGTGCCGCGAAGAATTTGTCAAAATGAGTATCACGATAGAAATCGGCCAGCCGTTGAGCAAAGAGGATCGCGTTCTCCTTACCGAAGCGAGCGTCCGGAATATCACCCTTAAAGGCAACAACCGGCTTCAGCGCTGGTGCGGGCGACAAATGAACGGCCAGACCCATCACAGCATCAAAACCCACCTCCCTTTCGCCGGCCAGCTTCCTCGCCAGGGTCTTGAGCGGACTCATGTTGTACTCAGAATTTCCAGCTAGACGGAAAACGATGCTGAGCAATTCAACACGCGGATCAACGCGCGGCGCAAGTGACGGTTCGCCGAGCGTAGGGCGGACAAAGACGAAAATCAGACCAAGTAAACAAGCAAATCGTAAGTGGCGTAAGCGCATTTGACGCTCACTAGACAGCCGCGCTCCTCGGAGCCGATGTGAGAAAATTAATCTGCGATCAGCGGGATGTCAACTGGTGCAATGCCAACCTCTGGGCCGATCAGCAGTGGAGTAAGCATTTCCCCCACATCCTCAAGCCGCTTTCCCTGAGCATTTTGAAGGCGATAGAGGTTGCCGATGTCTGCGAAGTCGACAAGCATGCTTGAGACGTATTGGGTCATGCCCGGTTCGGCGCACGAGTGCTGGGCATTGAGGGAACGGTTTTGCAATGGGGTTGAGAGCGCTCTTCGCGCTAGAGCGACCGCAAGAAATCAATGACTTCCTGCTGCTCCTGAGTAGTCAGCCTAGTGAAATGTTCGATGACCTTATTTGCTTCGCTGCCACGGCTCTTGTGATCTCGGATGGCGTCCACCAGGTTGGTCGTCCGTCCATCGTGGAGGAAGAAGACGCGTTGTCCGACGCCCCAGAGGGGAGCTGTGCGGAATTCGTCGGGGCCGGCGCCACCTTGCGTGATGCCGTCGGCGAGGCCTTTGCCCATGTGGTGAACTAGAAGGTCAGAGTAAAGATTCGCCGTCTGATTAGAAAGCGCGGCGCTCGGGCTGGTCGAGGAGCCACTCGCAATCTTTGCCCCCGTGGTAAGCGAGGGTGTATGGCAGTGGACACAACCTATCTTTGCAAAAGTGGCGCGTCCTCTCTCGCTGGAAGGTGTGGCGGGAGCGGGAGTGGGCGGGGCCAGCATCCGCATGAAGTTGGCAAAGGCTTCGATGTCCGAAAGGACGGCCGTGTTCGAATTGCCGGAGGTCGCGGGTGTAGGCGTGAAGTTGAGTGTGTCCTCAGGAGTGGCGTTAAAGAGACAGCCCGGCGTCTCGTCACGCTCCTGGGGGAAAAGTAGGTTCGTGACTCCCATCTCGACGTTGTATGCCTCGCTGGCGAACAGGAGCAGGGATTTGTTCTGCGCCTTCCACCCGAAACGCGTAATTGTCCCATCGTTTGCACTGCGATTCACATTTCCGCTTAGGTGAGCGTTCGCGTGTCCGGAAATACCCAATGCCGACTTCTCCGATGCGTTGGATTGCACGTTCGCAAGGATGGCCGAGTCTGGAATCGCTTCGATGAGTCCCGCGCCAAACAGTGGAGTCGGGATTCGGAAAATAATGTTGGGATTCCCACCACGGCCGGTGAGCGGATTTCCTGCGGGCAGGAAGTCGGGTTGGGCGATGTTGCAACCGGGGGCGTCAGTTCGCCCGGTGATTACGAAGAGGTCGTGCACTGAGCCGTCACCGACTCCGTTGCTCTTCTTAAACCGCGCTTCGCGGACCGGCCCGCTTTGCGTGATGAACCATGGCACAGTGTTCTTCGCCCCATTCAAGGTGGCAACTGCAATCAAGGGATTTTGCGCCGGACTCGACCCGCCAACATCTGGCTGCGCGTGGCAAGAGAGACATTGGTTGGAGTTGAAGCGGGGACCGAGGCCATTGTTCGAGCCGTTGGTCACGACCTCGATATCAGCGAACCTCGCCTGCCCATCCTGGAAGAACGCAGTTTCGTCCGCTGTAAGACCCTTGAGCGGAGTACCGGCACCCACCGGGCCACCGCGCACGCCCGGGTCTACTGGAGCTGGTCTGGTTTGACCCAAAGTGTAGACGCCTGTGGTCAAGGCTAGAACCAGGATGGCGCGAAGACTCTTGTACGCAACTCTCTGCAGTGTCATCACGGCTATCCTCCGTGAGCTGGAATTCTGGCATTGTACACCTGCCGTCGATTTGGCAAGGCGACAGAGTCGAGTCGCAAACCTTCGACGCTCTTGGTACTGGGGCACTTTGACGCTTACGCTGATTTTTTGAGGGTACTCGCGACCACTGCCAGCCAAACCTCGGTCGTCGGCGCATGGAAAACAACAAGTTTGCTTTCGGTTTGGAACTTTTGGCCCCGCTGGGAGAATGGGCCAAGCCGTATTAGCTCGTCGCGAGAATCATTCCAAAAGATTATGTGTGGGGAATACCTTCGGGTTCGGACTGCTCCGCGTTTTTCTCGCTGAGGTCCTGAATTTCCTGCGACGTCAGGCCCACCAGGCCCTCCTCATTCGTACGCCTCGCGCCGCATTGCGGGCATGTCCACCGGCGGCAGCCTCTCTTTGCCGGATTGATTTCCGCAAGATACATAGGCGCCCCATCGTGGGGACATCGGACTCTGGTAACCGTGTCCATCTCGTTCGTGTTTCCGTTTTGGGTCAGGATGAAGTATCCACGAAAGATGTTGTAGTGAACGAGACAATCAGGCTTCAGCAGGGAATCCACCCAGAGGATCGCGACAGGGTTAAACAGTATCGTGAGCAGACGTTCCGCGAAAAACGAGAGTACGTCGACGAGTAATTCCCACCTCAGCCAACACTCGTTGCGGAATCGTTGCTCACTGTACTGCGATTCAGACAGTGACTTGACCCATTCGCCGGCCTGTACGAGTCAGGATCTGTCGGACAGACGCTGACCTCCTCCAAAGTGGCCACAGACGGCCCTTCGGGAGCATCCGCCCGCCCGGTTCCCACCCCGCCGGGAGGCCTGGCCTCCCCCCCAACAGAATCTTTTTTGACCTCGCTCAGTTTTGATACCAAAGCTCTTGCTTTCTT
>QHZC01000157.1:8632-10691 GCA_003224515.1 Acidobacteriota bacterium | reverse complement strand
CGAAGGGATACTCGCCATGAATGGAAGTTTTGGTCTTATATTCGCCGCCCATGGTCTCGACGATGGCGCGAAACGTTTCCTGCATGTCCTTGGCCTGCAGCAACTCGTAATCCGACCACTTGAAGTGGAAGCGCAGCGCGGGAATGCCCCATTGGTCGACGACGTCGGGATCAATCTCGCAGTACGTGTCCGGGTTGGGCAACATTTCGCCGCGCCCGGCGAAGCCGATATGTGTGCCATAGACCTGGCGAGCGCGCTGCTTCAATGTGGGGCCGTAACCTTCTTCATCGCGGCACAAACCGTAGAACATGCCCACGCCAGGCATGTCGCGTCCGCCGCCAAATTCGATGTGATAGCCGCGGGGAAAATCATTCTTGCGATCAAATTTCCACCACGGCATGTACATGTGCATTCCGCCGACACCGCGGAATCGGTGAGATACTTGCCGACGGTTCCCGAAGAGTTGGCGAGGCCGGCTGGAAACGCCGGGGACTTGGAGTTCAGCAGCAGGCACGCGGACTCGCAAGCGCTGGCGGCCACCACGATGGCGCGCGCGTTGATGCGCTTTTCCGTGCGCGTCGCCTTGTCAAGGTAAGAGACACCATCGGCTTTGCCTTCTTTGTTGACGAGAATTTCGCGGGCCATCGCCCCGGTAATCAGCGTCAGCTTTCCCGTTTTCATGGCCGGGGGCAGCAGAACCTGACTGGAGCTGAAATTTGAGGCGGTGATACAGCCGCGGCCGCACTGGCCGCAGTAGTGGCAAGGCAGGCGGCCGTTGAGCGAACGCGTGATCACCGCGAGGCGCGACGGAATGCAGATGATGCTGAGCTTGTCGCAGGCCTTCTTGACCATCAATTCGGTGCAGCGCGGTTTCGGGGGAGGCAGGAAGACGCCGTCGGGAGCGCTGGAGACATTTTCTTTCGTTCCGAAGACGCCGATGTAGGATTCCACTTTGTCGTAATACGGTGCGAGATCTTCATAAGTGATGGGCCAATCATCGCCGAGGCCGTCGCGCGTCGCGGATCTGAAATCGATGGGAGCGAAGCGCAGCGCGATGCGGCCCCAGTGGTTGGTGCGACCGCCGACGATGCGCGAACGAAACCATTGAAAATTCGAGCCGGGAGCGGAAGTGTAGGGCTCGCCCTCAATCTTCCATGCGCCGTTCGGCGCAAGAAACTCGCCGAAATTCTCGCGCGCGTGCCCACCTACGCCGGCACCGCGATGCGTCGCTTCGTACGGCCACATCAGCATCTTGAAATCTTTTTCGGGATTCACGTTCGGTCCGGCTTCCAGCAGCACGCAGTTCAGGCCGCCTTCCGTAAGAATCTTCGCGGCCATACCACCGCCGGCACCGGAGCCGATGATGCAAACGTCATACTGCTTTGGAGAGCGGATTACTTGAGCCATGCGAAACTATCTCCCTACAAATTGTTCTTCTTGAGTTCAGAAACTGCGAAATCGCAGGCGCGCGCGGTTAGCGCCATGTAAGTGAGCGAAGGATTCACGCACGAGGCAGAGGTCATGCACGCCCCATCGGTCATGAATAGATTTCTCGCATCATGCGTCTGATTGTGTTCGTTTAAGACAGAAGTTTTTGGATCGCGGCCCATGCGCGCGGTGCCCATTTCGTGAATTCCAAGACCGGGCGAGGAGATGTCCTGGTAGACATAAATGTCCCTGGCGCCGGCGGCAGCGAGCATTTCCGCAGCCTGGACGGCAATATCTCTCGACATGGCGTGCTCGTTGTCGCCCCACGAACAGTGAATCTTCAGTGTGGGAATGTCCCAGGCGTCAAGCTTCTCTTTATCCACTTCGACGTAGTTGCTGTGATACGGCAAGCACTCGCCGAAACCGCCCATTCCCATGCGCCACGGGCCGGGCATCTTGATAGAGTTTTTGAATTCCACGCCGATCCCGGCCTTCGCGGCGTTTGCCGACCAGCCGTCGCGGCTTCCTCCACCCTGGTAACCGTAGCCACGGAGAAATTCTTTTTGCTTGGTCTTTACGTTTCGAAAGCGCGGGACGTAGATGCCATTAGGGTGGTTGTCGAAGGGTATTT
>QHZC01000157.1:4482-8533 GCA_003224515.1 Acidobacteriota bacterium | reverse complement strand
CAAAGGAAAAAGACGCGCGCCTTAAATTCGAGCGCGTTTTTGGTTTGCGCATCGATGACCCGAACGCCGCTGATGCGGCGCGCTTGAGGATCGAAGATGAGGCTGTGAACGACGCTGTAAGGACGAATGGTGAAACGCCCGGTTTTTTGCGCGGCGGGAAGAGTTGAATTCAGGCTGCTGAAATAGGACTGCGTGATGCAGCCACGGTGGCAAACGCCGCAGTAGTGGCAGGCAGCGCGTCCTTTGTGAACTCGCGTGAGCACAGCCGAGCGGCCAATGGTCATGATGCGATCATCGAAATGCTTGGCGAGCGCATCGCGAAAATCCTGTTCAACGCAGGTCATCTCCATCGGCGGGAGAAATTTTCCGTCGGGCAGTTGCGGCAAGCCCTCGGCCTGGCCGCTGATGCCGGCAAACTCTTCCACGTAGTCATACCAGGGCGCTATGTCCGCGTAGCGGATTGGCCAATCCACTGCGACTCCGTCCTTCAAATTCGCTTCAAAATCGAGATCACTCCAGCGGTAGCTCTGACGTCCCCAGGTGATCGATTTTCCGCCGACTTGCCGGCCGCGAATCCAGGAAAAATGCTTGCCAGGATCGGAGGTATAGGGATTGTCCGCGTCATTGACGAAAAATTTGTTGGAGTATTCGTCGCAAGCGTAGTAGCACTCGCGTTGGATGTGTTGCGTGCGCTCGCGTTCGGCGCGATTGTCCCAGCCGCGGAACTTGAGCTCCCAGACGGGAACGTGCTCGACATAGTCGCGCTCGGGAACAATGGAGCGACCCGCTTCGAGGACCATGGTGTTCAGTCCTTTTTCGGTTAGCTCCTTCGCCGCCCAGCCGCCGGTGATTCCCGAGCCGACGATGATCGCGTCGTAGGTATTGGTTGCCATGTGAATCTCCCCTATGCTTTTTTCTCTGCGGGCAAAGACACACAGCCATGGTGAGCGCCCGGAATGATTTCCAGTTTCAATTCTTGTGTGAAGCCGCTCTCGGAGGTGTAGTAGCCGTGGAGGGTGATGCCCTTAAAAACGGTGAAGAAATCGCCTCGAAGCTGCCGATCCCGGTCCTCCGGAATGGTATTCTCGTGACGCCGCCGTCGGGCACGTTGTGTGGCGATGGATTCGTCCATGGCGCGGAGCAGAGCGAATTGCTGTGCAGGCGAAGCATCGACGAAATTCTTTCCGAAGAGTTCGTTGCTTTGTTTGTCGACGCCGACGAGACCATCGAGAAAATTCTGGCGCTCTTCGTCGACGGCCCATTCGGTGAGGATGACGTCGATGAATTCGTTGACGCGCGCAGCCTTGGCGCCGGGCGTGTCCGTTTCAGGAATGATTTGGTCGATCATCGCGACGACCGTGTCATTCTGATGCGGGTTGAGCGTGCGCAGCGTGTATCCGGAGGCAGGGTGGGCTCCCTGGAAAAAAGCAAAAAGATCGGTGGGCAGGGCGGGCAAAACGCCACCAGCCATCAGCAGTTTCAACGCTTCACGCCTTTGCATAGAGCCTCCCCGGCCTGGTTCGCGCAGATTATTTTCGCTCTTGGCGGCGCAAAATCAAGTCCGTCGCGCGGCGGAGCGTACTATTCACCCAAAAGTTCCTTGCGGACGTTTTTTAAAACGTAGGCGGCGCGCTCGACTCCGACTTCTCCCGCGAGAATGGGATCTTCATTTTCGATGCTGAGAATGCCTTCGAAGCCCACGTCCATATACGCCTTGACGATCGATTTCCAAAGACCGGCACCGTGGCCATAGCCAACAGCGCGGAAAGTCTCCGAGGCCAGGTCAAGTTCATTGGTTTCAAAAGCAAAGTTCAGCACTCCATACTTATTGACGTTCTCGGGAAAGAAAACGGTGTCCTTCATGTGCGCGTGGAAAAGGGCTCCTTGTTTTCCCAGAAAGTGGATGACTTCGATGGGATCGCAGCCCTGCCAGAAGAGATGGCTCAAATCGCAATTTGCTCCGATTTCTTCGCCGACGGCTTCGCGAAGTTTCATTAAAGTGCGAGGGTTGTAAACGGCGAAATTGGGGTGCATTTCGAACGCCAGGCGCTTGATCCCGTGCTCGCGGGCGTATTTCGCCTGTTCCTTCCAGTATGGAATGATTTTCTCTTTCCACTGCCAGTCCTGCATCTTGGCGTATTCAGGAGGCCAGCGATAGGTGATCCAGGTCGGCTGAGTGTCCTGGGGAGTCCCGCCCGGACAGCCGGAAAAGCCGACGATGACCTTCACTTCGAGCATTTCGGCCAGGAGGACGGTTTTGCGGAAGGTATCGATGTCTTTCTGGGCATGCTTGGGGTCGGGATGAATGGGGTTGCCATGACAACTGAGAGTGGCGACGCGTATTCCCCGGTCTTCAAACTTTTTCAGCCAAGCTCTGGCCTTACTGCGATCGCCGACGAGCTCGTCCAGGGGGCAATGGGGATTGTTCGGATAGCCTCCCGTGCCGATCTCCATGGCCTCCAGACCCAGTGGGCTGACCTTGTCCAGCATGGCGTCGAGGGAGAGATGTTCATAGACGGGATCGAACACGCCGATGGGGATCTTACGCAAGTTACCAGAAGGTTTGGCTGCGGGAAAGCTTGGAGCCTCGGAATTTGCCGCGTGGGCGATCATTTCAGCCCCTGGAACTGTGGTCACCAGCAGGCCGCTCGTGGCAGCCAAAAACTCCCTCCGGCCGATGGCGGAGTTCTTGGGTTGTTTCTTCATGCATGTCCTTGGCAAACGCGGCAATTGGAGCTAGCACCAGTGAGTCGGCGGTATTATACGACGATGTATGGCCACGGCAAGCGGGCAAATCGTTTTTCTATAGAAATTGGTCCGGAACCGGGGAAGAGTGGAGAGTCAAAAAGTAGGAAACCGGAAGCAGCCGCTAGCGCGCCTTCAACTGAGCCAGAGCGGGGATAGAGACGGGTACAGTCAGAGCGCGCTCGGGGACCTTTTTCCCGTTCTGGACGGCCTGGACGAGCATCTCTATGGCCTGGCCGGTATTAGGAGGAACGTAGACGGTCGCGGAAAGAAGGCCGCTGCGCACCCAGGCTTGGCCGGTCTTGGGCAAGCCGTCACAGCCGGTAAAGGGCAGTTTCAGCCAGCGTTCCCGCTCCGATTCGTTCGCCAATTCTTCAAAGGCTCTCCTGGCGCCGACGGCCATGGAATCATCTTGCGCGCCAATCAAGTCCATGGTCGCCCTTTGCGAGGTACTCAGTTTCAGCCAGGAACGGACGGCTCGCTGGGCGCTCTCCTCGGTCCATTGCGCTCTCAGCACGGTGGCGTGAATATTGGATGGTTTCGTCTCCTGCATCCCCAGTGTGCGTTCCTTGGCCGCGGAATTCTCCGCCGGTCCCTGAATGTAGAGGACTGCGCCGCCATGGGGCAGCAGTGCGGCAAATTGACGGCCCTGGATCCGGCCAATTTCGAGATGGTCGGAACTCAATCCGAAAATGGGGGCGGAAGACGACCTGCGCAATTCCGGGATGTAGTTGGCCTCGCGATTCAACACCGCCCATCCGATACCGGCAGTTGCGGCCGCCCGGGCGACTTGGGGTAGCGCGGTGCCGCCGACAGGCTCAAAAACGACAGCATCCGGCCTGTTATCCTCAGCAACCTGGATGGCTTTCAGGATTTGGGTGCTCTGCGTAATCGCGTCGTTATCCGCATAAACAATCTGGACTTCCACGCCCAGTCTGCGTGCCATCTGCTCCGCGGATTGCGCCTGTTCAATCTGGTAATCGTTGTCGTTGGTCGTAAGGGAAACCAAAAAGCGCAACTTTTTCATGGCAGGTCGAAGTCCCCCTTTGGACGCAATGCTAACGATACATCGGGCTGGGAGACAACAAAAGGAATGTGCAACAAACATTTCTCCAGTGCAAATGGCTACTCCGTGCAGGTTATCAAATTTCTGGCCAAAGGTGTTCCATTCGAAAGAATATCATGGGGAATAACGAGCGACTCAACCGCATCACGGCTTGTCCGCCTCGAGGCTTTCGCGGCGCTTCAAGCGGTTGGTCTCAATGAGCTTTTTGATAGGCTGCGAGCGCCTGCTGCGCTTCCGGCA
>QHZC01000157.1:3899-4470 GCA_003224515.1 Acidobacteriota bacterium | reverse complement strand
GCACCCCGCGCAAGAGGGCCACCGCCTGGTCCGCGTGACCCTGCAAGAGAAGGGCGTAGCCGAGATGATAGCTGGTGACAGGATCAGCGGGGCGAATCTGCAACTCGGAGCGGAATTCCGCGGCCGCAGATTCGAAATCGCCCTGACGAAGGTGTATGAGGCCAATGAAATAGTGCGCTTCGGGGAGACCCGGATCGAGCTGAAGGGCGGATTTCAACTCGTTGAGACCGCCTGCATAATCCTCCTGTTGGGCGTAAGCCTGTCCGAGGAGAAGATGAACGGAAGGGTTGGCGGCATTTTGTTCGAGCAAGCGGCGGAAAATCTGCGCGGCTTGGTCGGACTGACGCGTTCGAACGAGGGAGGTGCCCCAGGCAAGAAGCAATCCCGGGTCGTCCGGCGGCGCCTCGAGAAGAGGCTGGAGCACTTCGGCGGTCTTCGCGAAATTGTCCGTCAGGCAAGAAAATTCCCGTGAGTGAGGGGAGACCCGGGAGGGAGCTTAGTGGGCACCATTGGTTGCTCCACCCGCGGGTGGCGGGAGAGGTGTCGTGGTACGGATGCCTGAGCCTTCGAC
>QHZC01000157.1:0-3870 GCA_003224515.1 Acidobacteriota bacterium | reverse complement strand
AGGGATTCCATTTTCTTGGTGGTGCCGAGACCGAAGTGAAGACGGAGATCGTTTTGCGAGAGGTAACTTGCGCCGCCGCGGACCTCACGGAATTGCTTGACGCCAGCGGCGCGAACGGTTACACCCGCGCCGATTGCAGCGCGGTTGCTCTTTGTACCGATGAGCTTGAAGAGGACGCGATGATAACCGTCGGCGTTCATGTTTTTGAGGAGAGAGGGCGGCTCGCCGACGTTTAAGAGAAGGACATCAATGTTGCCGGCGTTAAAGATGTCGCCAAAGGCGGCACCGCGGCGGGAGTGAAGAGGGAGAGTGGCGAGGCCGGATTCCTTGGAGACTTCGTCGAAGGTGCCGTCGCGATTGTTGCGATGGAGGAGAAGCGGTTCGCGAAAGCGGGGCCCGGTTTCCAGAGTGTCGATTTGCGGATAAACGTGGCCGTTGGCGACCAGAAGGTCGAGCCAGGTGTCATTGTCCATATCGAAAAAAGCGGTGCCCCAGCCGACGTACGGATAGCTGGGCTGGCCTACGCCGGAAGTCCAACTGACGTCGTCGAAACCTTGTGGACCCATGTTGCGATAGAGGGAGTTGGGCTGCTCTTCGAAGTGCGTGACGAAAAAGCTGAGGCGGCCGCTGTGGTCGTAATCGCCCCAATCGATGCCCATATTGCCGAGCTCCATACCTTCGCCGCTGAGGGCCACACCAGTGAGCATGCCCGTGTCGGTGAAGGTACCGTTGTGATTGTTGTGATAGAGATAGTTGGGGACAGAGTCGTTGGCGACGAGGAGGTCGGGCCAGCCGTCGTCGTCGTAGTCCACCCACATGACGCCGAGGCCGTAGTAGCCGATGTTGTCATGGACGCCGGCCTTGACGGAAACTTCCTCGAAGGTGCCGTCGCCGCGATTGTGATAGAGAAAATCGCTTTCGCCCTCGAGGCCCCAGGGGCCGCATTGCACCAGAATGCCTTTGAAGCGGCAGAATTTGTTGCTGCCAAATTGCGGGAGATTGTTCATGTCGAGATGCGAATAGCGCGAAACGTAGAGATCGACGAAGCCGTCGCGATCGTAATCGCCCCAGGCAGCGCCAGTCATGAAGCCGCTGCCACCGACGCCGGCTTTTTCGGTGACGTCCTCGAACTTGCAGTTTCCGAGACCGCGGTAAAGGGCGCTGCCGCCGAATCCGGTGACGAACAGGTCGAGCTTGCCGTCGTTGTCGTAATCGGCGACGGCCACACCCATTCCCCAGCCACGACGGGTGAGGCCAGCTTCCTTGGTGATGTCCTTGAAAGTGCCGTCGGATTCCTGGCGGTAGAGAGTGACGAGAGGATCGCCGCCGGCGCGGAAGCGCTCGACGGTGGACCCGTTGATGAGCACGACGTCGAGGCGGCCGTCATCATCGCAATCGAACAGACCGACGCCGCCGCTGATGTAGTCGATGACGTAGTGGGCTTCGAGGGCGGCGATATGGACGGCGGTGAGGCCGACGTCCTTGGCGACGTCTTTGAAAACCGGTACTGGTGGCAAACCACTGCGGTCTTTCTTGGCGGGTGTGGGGAGCTTGGGGAGAGGGACACGGGCGCTGCCGGGTTGCTGGCTGGGGGCTTGTGGATGCAAGGCAACCGTGAAAGCGAGAAAGACGATCAGAAACGAAAGCATGGAGAAAAAACGCGGCGAGCGAGTCCGGAGCATGTCTTGATTGTATCCCAAAGAGTTTTGAGGCTTAAACGGCCGGCGCACGAGCAAGGCGATTCGAAACGGGCCAAGAATGAAGCGTCCCACGAAGCCTTTCTAGTAGCTAGAGGCAAGTCTGAAACTAGCGGCGTATTTAGTACTATTCCACCGGGCTTGTCAAGGAAAAATATTGATATTCTAAAGAAAAATAATGATATTCTACGGGTGGCCAGAAGGGGATGGCCAGGATCGCGGGATCTCGCGCAGGGCGGGCATGGGAGTGGACATTTTCGGGGCCATGTCCTCGGCCTTCTCATTCAGCTCGCCAACCCTGGCGAATTCCCGCTGCGCCGCCGCCGCGTTCCCCATGGCTCGGTATAAACGTGCCAGCCGGTAATGGGCATCGGGCTGAGCGGGATCCAACTTCTCCGCGCGCAGCAGCGCGACCAGAGCCTCCTGGTATCTCTTCTGCTCCGAAAGAATGGCGCCGATGTCCAGATACGCTATGCGAATGTCGTTTCTCAAGTGGATCGCCTTGTTGAGCAGGGGTAGCGCTTTTTCTGGAGCGTTTCTCTTCAGCTCGATGTCCCCCAGATACGCCAGCGCTTGGGCATGCCCTGGGTCGATGCTCAGTTCGCTCTCAAAGACGCCCTTGGCTTCGTCATACTTGTGCAGCTTCCAGTACAGATACCCAAGACCGAAATTGGCGTTAGGTTCTCGCGGTGCCATCTTCAACGCCGCCTCAAACTCCGTTATCGCTTCCGCTGTTCGGCCCAGGCCGTCCAGTGCTTCTCCGCTCAGCATATGCGCTGCCGCGGAATCCGGAGCTTGCTCCAGAATTTGACGGAACTCGGCCAGCGCGCAGGAGTATTTCTTCGCCAACAAACAGCTTTGCGCCAACACGCCGTGCAGTTCCATATTTGTTGGATCAGATTTGGCAGATAACTCGAGGTACTTTGCCGCATCCGCAAAACGCTTTGCACCATAGCAGCTTAGGCCCAGCAAGGTGCGCGCCTGCAGATTTTCCGGATCAGCCGCCAGCGCCGCCACGAGGGGAGCGACCGCCGCCTCGAAATGCGACTGCTTGAATTCCGCCAGCCCCCAATTCAGATGAACTCCCGGCAGCTGTGGATTCAGCGCGATCGCTTTTCTGTAAGCTGGAACCGCCTGCCCGTACTTTCCTTGCTTTGAGAGAACTAGACCTAAGCTCGCGAACGCGGCCGCATCCTGAGGGTCCGCTTGCGTGATCCGACGCCAGCTGTTCTCCGCTTCGGCGAGTTTTCCCTGTTGTTCCAGTGTCAGCGCTTGGGTTGGAGTTGGTATCTGAGCATTTGCGAGGAGGACTGAGAACCATACGACAGCAGCACAGCCTAGCTTCCACATTCTTATAGAGTATAAAAATGAACTTGGCAGAGCCAGCGCATCCTTTTTAATCCACCGGGCACTAGCCATAAAAACTGCGGCGAAAAGGCGGGTTCTACTCTCGCCGAATTTTCCCGCTGTTCGCCAGGCCCTCCAGCCAGCGCCGTGCGGTCGCGGCTTCAGGGCGATCGCCGTGGCTCTTCAGGAATGCACGCAGAGTCTGTGCCGACTCCTCATACTGGCCCACAGCCGTGAGAGACTGCGCAACAAGTAGCTCGATCTGGGGAGCCTTGCCGTTTGACTCAGCCAGCGCCTGCTGCGACGTTTTCAGCGCCTGGTCATATTGCTGGTGATAGTAATACGATTTGGCCAGGGCCCAATGCGTTTCCCACCCGCCAGCTTCCAGCTGCAGCGATTTCTCGAGAAGTGGGATGGCTGCTTCGTATTTCCCCTGGCCGGTAAGCGCCATTCCTAGCGCCGCCAAAACTCGGGCATTACCTGGATCCATCTGCGCGGCCTTTTCGAGAACAGCTTGTGCTTGTGGCCAACTGCGTCGATTGAGATACAGCACTCCTTGCAAGAACAACACGTCCGGGTGCCCGGGGGCGAGCTTCATTGCTTCGCCCACAAACTTCTCGGCCTTGTCTAGCTTGTTTGCGTTGATCGCTTGCAACCCTTTATCGAAGGCTTCCTTGGCTTTGGGAGCAAGAAGCGGCTTGCCTGAGACGGCGACGATATCGCTGGTAGACGACTGACGCTGCAGGTAAACGTCGACCTCGGCTTTGACGGCGACGGGCAGCGACACGTCTTTTTGCGAGGTCTTGTATCCGGTCGCTTCTACAAT